>NZ_JBFAIU010000019.1:0-46247 GCF_040654855.1 Asanoa sp. NPDC050611 | reverse complement strand
GGCGCCGCGGGTCCGCCGCGTGCGGCGGGCCGGTGCGGGCTCCTCGTCGGGCTGCGGCGCCATGAACAGCAGGGGCGCGGCGGCGGCCCGCCGGGTGCGCCGGCTCGGCGCGGGCTCCTCGGCGACGTCGAGCGGCTCGGTGGTGGCCTCCTCGGCCTCCTCGGCGTCCTCGTCCGTCTCGGTCGCCGCGCTCTCGGCCAGCTCCGCGTCGGCGTCAGGGGGCCCGGCGACGGCGGCGCCGGGCTCGACGTCACCGATGCCGGCGACGGGCTCGGCGGCGGGGTCGGCGGACTCCTCGGCGATCGCCTGGCGGGCGGACCGACCACGGCCGGGTGCGGGCTCGACGTCACCCAGGCCGGCGGCCGGGTCGGCGGCGGGGTCGTCGGACTCGGCCGCGACCACGGCGTCGACGGCGCGGGCCGCTGGGGCGGCGTCCTCGGTCGCGGCCTTGCGCCGCCGGGTCCGCTTCACCGGCGCGGCGTTCGTACCCTCTGCCGGGGACTCGCCCTCGGTGTCGGTTTTGGCGGCGGTTGTCGCCTTGCGCCGGCGACGCGTGGGCGGCGCCTCATCTCCCGAAGCTCCGGAGTCGGCGGGAGCGGCGGCGGCCGCGGTCGACTTGCGTGCCCTGGTGCGCTTGACAGGGGCTGCTGACGGCTCGGTGTCGGCGGCGGGCTCGTTGCCCTCGACCTCGCCGCCCGTTGGCTCGTTCTCGAGCATGGACGTTCTCCAGTTCTGACAACCCCGGGCGCGGGTGAGCGCTGCCACGCAGGGTCGCCGCAAAGTGTTTCCGGCCGAGCCCGCCGCGCGAGGCGGCGGGCAGACCGAAGTCTGGCGGGCTAAACGCCGATCACGTCGCCGCGGTCAGCGTTCACCGACGACAGCCCCGTCGCGGTCCGCCTCCAACGGATCCGCGATCGCCCCCTGCGCGGTCAGCCTGCCCTGCGCCAGCCGGGTCGCCCGTGGCGGGACCGGCGGCTCCAGGTCGGCCACCACACGGAGGCCGGCAAGGACGTCATCGGGTCGTACGGACGGGGTGACCTGCCGCACGACTACGTCGAGTATCGCACACGGCCCCGCGGAGGCTGTGCTGCGACCGATACCTGGACTGACAGTCGGCATGGAGGACCCGGGCCCCTGCGGGGCGGAAGCCGCCGGACCGGAATTGATCACCTCGATGGACGCCACCGCGTCCCGCGTGTCGAACGTGCGTCGGCCCTGCTTGGTCTGCCGCTCCACCAGGACTTCGGACGAGTCCCGAAATTTCGCGACAGCCTCCGACACATCGGCCAAAGCCAGCCCCGGCAGCTCGATCTGCCACCGTGACGCGTCGATCCGGTCGGCCAGGCTCGACGCCGACGCCGCCACGGCATCCAGCACGTCGAGGCCCGGCGAGAGCGCCGCGTCCAGCGCGCCGCGCACCCACGCCGGGTCGACCTCGCGCTGCAGGCCGATCTCCAGGTATTCCGCTTCGCTCGCCGTGCCGGTCGGCGCCGCGCTCGCGTACGAAATCTTGGGGTGCGGGGTGAAGCCCTGTGAGAACGCGATGGGCACCCCGGCCCGCTTCACCGCGCGCTCGAAGGCGCGGGCGAAGTCACGGTGTGAGGTGAACCGCAGCGGCCCCCGCTTGGCGTACCGGATCCGGATGCGCTGGACGACGGGCGCCTGCCCACCCTCCGGCTGTGGCTTCCTGCTGATCGCTGTGCTCCTCGCAAGTTCGGACCGTTCGCAACCATCCTCCCACCAACTAGCTTGACGGCATGACGGACGTCGACCCCAAGGCACGCATCGCGGGTGTTTTCGATCGGGCGGCGCCCACCTACGAGCAGACGGGGGTCGAGTTCTTCGGCCCGCCCGGGCGCGCGCTCGTCGCCCACGCCGGGATCAGGACCGGCGAGCGTGTGCTCGACCTCGGCTGTGGTCGGGGCAACGTCCTCTTCCCCGCCGCCACCGCGGTCGGCCCGACCGGCACCGTGGTCGGCGTCGACTTCGCGCCGACCATGCGGCAGCTCACGGCTGAGGCGGCGAAGGACCTGCCCTGGGTACGCGTGACCAGCGGCGACGCCGAGTTCCCGGACTTCCCACCAGCCTCGTTCGACGTGGTCACCGGCGGCTTCATGGTCTTCCTGATGGGCGACCCGGCCGCCGCCGTGGCCCGCTGGGCGCACCTGCTGCGCCCCGGCGGCCGGCTCGCGGTGAGCACGTTCGCCGAGTCGACCCCGGCCGGCCAGGCCTTCTACGCCGACCGCTCCGCCGCGCTGGCGCCGTTCCAGACCCCTGACCCGCAACAGGGCCTCGAGTCCAAGGAGGTCGGCGCCGCCCAGCCGGCGTGGGTGTCCGGCCTGTTCGACGGCGCCGACCTGACCGGCCTCACGACGGCCGAGCTGATCGTGTGCTCGGAGTTCGCGTCCGCCGACGCGTACTGGACGTGGTGGCTCTCCCTCGGCTCCCGCCGCCTGCTGGAGCGGGTGCCGGCGCGACACCAGCGGGCCGCCCGCGCGGCGATCGCCGCGGTGCTCGACCGGCACCTCCGCCGGCCGGGCGGCGGCTACCGCAGCGAGACGCCCATGCGGCTCACGGTCGCCCGGCGGCCGGGCTGAACACCGAGTCGAGGTATTCGTCGAGCACCCGCAGGCCGTCCTCCACCGTGTAGGTGCCGCTGAGCAGGTAGAGGCCCAGCCCCTCGACGAGCGCCAGCAGCGTGGTCGCGGCGGCGTAGGGCATCAGCGTCGCGAAGAAGTCGCGCAGCCCGAGCGAGCCCCGCCGCTGCACCTCGGCCACTTCGGGCCGGGTCGCCGCGTAGGCGAAGAAGGCCAGCGCCACCTTCCCGTCGGCCCGCCGCGCGTCGTCCAGCGGCAGCATCTGGGTGACCATCGCCCGCACGAGGTCGCGCGGCGCCGGCGACGGGCCCAGCGCGGTCACCGCCGCGCCGATCCGCGCCTCCGTGTGCCCGCTGACCACCTCCAGGGCGAACAGCATCATCTCGTCCTTGGTGCCGAAGTAGTGCTGCACCAGCCCCGTGGTCGCGCCCGCCTCGGCGGCGACGTGGCGCAGGCTCACGGCCTCCAGCCCACGCTCCGCGGCGACCCGCATCAACGCGTCGGCGATCAGCGTGCGCCGCTCGGTGGGGTCGACCCGCTTCGGCATGCGGCCATGCTTTCACATTGCGGTCGTATTGACGCGGAGCGTGTCCGCGTTTTACATTACAGTCGTGATGCAAAAGTTGGCGATAGAAGCGAAGGGCCTGGTCAAGCGCTACGGCGAGGTGACCGCGCTCGACGGGATCGACCTCGACGTGCGGGCCGGCACGGTGCTCGGGCTGCTCGGCCCCAACGGCGCCGGCAAGACCACCGCCGTGCGCGTCCTGGCCACCCTGACCCGCCCCGACGCCGGCACCGCGGCGGTGCTCGGCCACGACGTGACCCGCGACGGCCACCGCGTGCGCGAGCTGATCGGCCTCGCCGGCCAGCACGCCTCGGTCGACGAGGACCTCACCGGCCGGCACAACCTGCACCTGGTCGGTCGCCTGCTCGGCCTGTCCCGGCGTGACACCGCGGCCCGCGCGGCCGCGCTGCTCGCCGAGTTCGGCCTGGCCGACGCCGCGGACCGGCCGGTCAGGACGTACTCCGGCGGCATGCGGCGCCGCGTCGACCTCGCCGCGAGCCTGGTCAACCACCCGCGCGTGGTGTTCCTCGACGAGCCGACCACCGGCCTCGACCCGGTCGCCCGCGGCGCGCTCTGGGACCGCATCCGCGCGCTGGTCGCCGACGGCACGACCGTGCTGCTCACCACGCAGTACCTGGAGGAGGCCGACGCGCTCGCCGACGAGATCGCGGTGGTCGACCACGGCCGGGTGGCCGCCCGCGGCACGCCGACCGCGCTCAAGCGCCGGCTCGGCACCCAGACCCTCGACCTGCGGCTGGCCGACCCGGCCCGGGTCGACGACGCGGCCGCGCTGGTCGCGACCGTGGTCGGCGCGGTGCCGGCCCGCGTCGGCGAGCGGCTGAGCGTGCCCGTGGCCGACGGCGCGATGATGCCGGCCGTGGTGCGCGGGCTCGACGACGCGGACATCGAGGTGGCCGAGCTCGCGCTGCACCTGCCGAGCCTCGACGACGTGTTCCGCGCACTGACGACGAAGGCGATGGCGACATGAACGGACTCACCCAGTGCCTGACGCTGACCTGGCGCGGCATCGTCAAGCTCCGCCGGCACCCGGCGTCGCTGGCCGACGTGGTCTTCGGACCGGCCATCTTCCTCGTGCTGTTCGTCTACGTGTTCGGCGGCGCGATCTCCGGCAGCACCCGCGACTATCTGCAGTTCGTGCTGCCCGGCATGCTCGGCCTGATGACGCTGCTGGCCACGATGGGCGTCGGCGTCGCGCTCAACCAGGACGTCTCGAGCGGGGTCTTCGACCGGATCCGGAGCCTGCCG
Organism: Asanoa sp. NPDC050611; assembly: GCF_040654855.1. Taxonomy (NCBI): domain Bacteria; kingdom Bacillati; phylum Actinomycetota; class Actinomycetes; order Micromonosporales; family Micromonosporaceae; genus Asanoa; species Asanoa sp. NPDC050611. Next base: position 41,819 of record NZ_JBFAIU010000019.1, on the reverse strand, counting down.
ACGCTGCGCATCGCACCCCTCGTCGGCGCGATCGGCGGCGATGTGGTCCGGCAGGTCGTGGCGATCGTCGCGCTGCTCGGCTTCGGTGTCGCGCTCGGCTTCCGGTTCAGCACCGGTCCCCTGCCGGTGCTCGCCGCCTGCGCTCTCGCACTCGGTTTCGCACTCGCGCTGTCCTGGGTCTGGGTGCTGCTCGGCCTCGCGCTGCCCAACGCCCAGGCGGTGCAGGGCCTCGGCGCGGTGATCATCTTTCCGCTCTCGTTCGCCAGCAACATCTTCGTGCCGACCGACACGATGCCTGGCTGGCTGGCCGCGTTCGTCGAGGTCAACCCGGTGCGGCACCTGATGGACGCGCTGCGGGGGCTGATGCTCGGCGGCCCGGTGGCCCGCCCGGTGCTGATCACCCTGCTCTGGATGGCCGGGTTCGTCGCGGTGTTCGCGCCGCTCGCGCTGGCCGCCTACCGCAGGCGCAGCGTCACGTAGCCGGCGCCGTCGACCTCGTAGCGCTCGGTCTCGACGTACCCGTGCCGCACGGCGAAGCGCACCCCGTCCACGTTGGCCGCGAGCACGATGGTCTCGATCGCGACCGGATCGAGGGCACGCGCCGCGGCCAGCGCCCGGTCATGGATCAGCGCGCCGAAGCCGCGGCCGCGGCGCGCCGCGAGGACCCGCGCGATGACCACCGCCACGCCGTCGGAGTCCGGCGGCCGCACGGTCGAGTTGCCGACCGCGACGTCGCCGGCATAGGCGAGTTCCAACCGGTTCCGGCCGGCCCGCTCACGCACCTCGTCGAGGCTCAGCGGGCCGGCCGGGATGATCTCGTTGTGGATCGACCGCCAGAGGTCGAGCTCCGCGTCGTCAGCGGGACGGGTGAACCGCAGCTCAGCCATTCCCGCCGACCGGAGTCAGCGGCAGCAGCTTCCGGCCCGTGGGGCCGATCTGGATCTCGGTGTCCATGGACGGGCAGACCCCGCAGTCGAAGCACGGCGTCCAGCGGCAGTCGTCCTGCTCGTACTCGTTGGTCGAGTCCTGCCAGTCCTGCCAGAGCCAGTCCTTGTCGAGCCCGGAGTCCAGGTGGTCCCAGGGCAGCACCTCGAGCTCGTCGCGCTCGCGGGTGGTGAACCAGTCGAGGTCGACACCGAAGCCCGGCAGCACGTCGGCGGCCGCGTCGACCCAGCGCTGGTAGGAGAAGTGCTCGCTCCAGCCGTCGAAGCGCCCGCCCTGCTCCCACACGCGGCGGATCACGGCGCCGACCCGGCGGTCACCGCGGGACAGCAGGCCCTCGATCAGCGACGGCTGGCCGTCGTGGTAGCGGTAGCCGATCGCCCGGCCCAGCGAGCGGTCGCTGTTGATCGCCTGCTTGAGCAGCTTGAGCCGGTTGTCGATCACCTCGGGCGACTGCATCGAGGCCCACTGGAACGGCGTGTGCGGCTTGGGCACGAACCCGCCGATCGACACCGTGCAGCGGATGTCCTTGGAGCCCGTCGCGGCGCGACCGGCCTTGATCACCTCGTGCGCGAGGCGGGCGATCTGCAGCACGTCCTCGTCGGTCTCCGTCGGCAGGCCGCACATGAAGTAGAGCTTCACCTGGCGCCAGCCGTTGGTGTAGGCGGTGACGACGGTGCGGATCAGGTCCTCCTCCGACACCATCTTGTTGATCACCCGGCGGATCCGCTCGGAGCCGCCCTCAGGGGCGAACGTCAGGCCGGTCCGCCGCCCGTTGCGGGACAGCTCCTGCGCCAGGTCGATGTTGAACGCGTCGACCCGGGTGGACGGCAGCGAGAGCGAGACGTTGGTGCCCTCGTACTGGTCGGCCAGCCCTGAGCAGATGTCGCCGATCTCGGAGTGGTCGGCGCTGGACAGCGAGAGCAGCCCGACCTCGGAGAAGCCGGAGAACTCCAGCCCCTCTTTGACCATCTGCCCGACCGTGGTGATCGACCGCTCGCGCACCGGCCGCGTGATCATGCCCGCCTGGCAGAACCGGCAGCCGCGCGTGCAGCCCCGGAAGATCTCGACGGCGTACCGCTCGTGCACGGTCTCGGCCAGCGGCACGAGGGGCTTCTTCGGGTACGGCCACTCGTCGAGGTCCATCGTCGTGCGCTTGTGCACGCGGAACGGGACGCCGGCCCGGTTCGGCACGACCCGCTGGATCCGCCCGTCGGGCAGGTAGTCGACGTCGTAGAAGCGCGGCACGTAGACGCTCTCGGTCTTGGCCAGGCGCAGCAGCAGCTCGTCCCGGCCGCCCGGCGAGCCCTCGGCCTTCCACGCCCGGACCAGCGCGGTGACCTCGAGGACCGCCTCCTCGCCGTCGCCGAGCACGGCCGCGTCGAGGAAGTCGGCGATCGGCTCGGGGTTGAACGCGGCGTGGCCGCCGGCGAGCACGATCGGGTCCTCGTCGGTGCGGTCCCGGGCCAGCAGCGGAATGCCGGCCAGGTCGAGCGCGGTCAGCATGTTCGTGTAGCCGAGCTCGGTGGCGAACGAGAGGCCGAGCAGGTCGAAGGCCCGGACGGGGCGGTGCGCGTCGACGGTGAACTGCGGGACGCCGTGCTCGCGCATCAGCGCCTCGAGGTCCGGCCAGACGGCGTACGTGCGCTCGGCCAGCACGTCAGGTTGCTCGTTGAGCACCTCGTAGAGGATCTGCACGCCCTGGTTGGGCAGGCCCACCTCGTAGGCGTCCGGGTACATCAGGGCCCAGCGCACGGTCGTGGTGTCCCACTCCTTGCGCACCCCGCCCAGCTCGCCGCCGACGTACTGGATCGGCTTGCTGACCCGCGGCAACAGCTCCTCGAGCCGCGGCCACACGGTTGCGACGGTCATCGACCCCTCCTTCTTTCCCAATCCACCAGGGTACGCGGCGCGCCTGGGACGGTCGGCCGCGCGTACACGGGCATCTTGAACGGGTTCAAGACGGGCGTAGCATCGATGCCGTGACCACCCTCAGCGTTGCCGACCGGCTGTCGGCCTGGCGATACGCGTTCGCCACCACCAACCCGCCCGAGCAGGGCGTCGTCGACTCGGTCACCCGTTGGCTGGTCGTCACCCGCGCCGGCGTACTGCCGATGACGTTCACCTCGGGTCTGATCGCGGTCCTGCTGGCCGCCGTCGCGACCGGGTCCGTCGACTGGCTCAACGTCGTGCTGGCCGTCATCGGCATCGTCGTGGCCCACCTCGCCAACAACCTGATGAACGACCTGACCGACACCGACGTCGGCAACGACACCGCCGACTACCCGCGGGCGCTCTACGCGCCGCACCCGATCCTCGCCGGCCTGGTCACCCGCCGGCAGCTCGTGGTCGGCATCCTGCTCTGCCAGGTGGTCGACCTGGCGATCATGATCACGCTGATCGTCCGGCAGGACTGGTGGATCGCCGCGTTCGCGCTCGGCGGGCTGTTCCTCTCCTGGGCCTACACGGCCCCGCCGCTGCGGCTCAAGAAGGTCGGCCTCGGCGAGGCGGACGTGCTGGTCACCTGGGGTCCGCTGATGGTGGGCGGGGTCTACTACGCCGGCACCGGGACGCTGCCCTGGGCGGTCGTGGTCGCCGCGTTCGTCTACGCGCTGCTGCCGACCACGGTGCTGATGGGCAAGCACATCGACAAGCTGCCGTACGACCGGCGCAGCGGCACCCGCACCCTGCCGGTGGTGCTCGGCGAGCCGGCCGCGAAGGCGGCCACGGTCGGCATGATGGTCCTCTACTACGTGGGCGTGGTGGTCCTGGTCGCGGTCGGCGAGCTGCCCTGGCCGGCGCTGCTCACGCTCGGTGGATTGCCGACGCTGGTCTGGGTGTGGCGGCGGTTCCGCGAGCCGAAGCCGGTGGACCCGCCGCCGAACAACCCGGTCTGGCCACTGTGGTGGGCGCCGCTGGCGTTCATCCACACCCGGCGGGCCGGCGCACTGCTGATCATCGGGCTGGCCGCCTGGGCCGTGTGGGTGGCGGTGCGTTAGGGGCGGGGTCCGAGCAGGTCCCACTTGTTGCCGGCGACGTCCTCGAAGACCACGACACTCCCGTAGGGCTCGTGGCGGGGCTCGCCATGGAAGGTCACGCCGGCCTCGCGCATCCGGTCGTACGCGGTTTGGAAGTCGTCGACGCGGAGAAAGAACCCGACGCGCCCGGCGAGCTGGTTGCCGACCACGGCGGCCTGGTCGTCGCCGTCGGCCTGGGCCAGCAGCAGGCCGGTGACCGCGCCCGGCGGGCGGACCACGACCCAGCGCTTGGGGCGGCCGTCGTTGGTCTCGGCCGGGCTGTCCTCCACGAGGTCGAAACCGAGGGCGTCGACGAAGAACCCGATCGCCTCGTCGTAGTCGTCCACAACGATCGCGGCTAGTTCGATGTGCATGGGGCGGAAGACTAGCTCGCCTCGTCTAACCTCGGGTCGGGCTGGGAGAGGGGTGCCGCGATGGCGGAGGAGGAACGGGAGCGCCACGGCGGCGCGACCGAGCCGGTGACGCCGGTCGAGCACGAACCTAAATGGAGCGGTGCGGCACCGGTGCCACCGCCCGCGCCCAAGCGGAAGCGCTGGCTCGAGGACGAGTCGATGTTCCCGCCGCCACCACCGCCGCCGGCCACGCCGCCCCGCGATCCCACGCTCGACCTGCCCACGGGCCACGCGTTCGAGCCCGACACCCCGGTCGACCCGTGGGCCGACGCCGACCCGCTGCCGGCGTACCCGATGGACGTGACCTATCCGCCGACACGGCAGGAGCCGGTCTCGCCACCGCCACCACCCCCGGCGCCGCCGCCCCCGCCCGCGTCGCACGCCCCGCCGCAGCCGCCGGTGCCGGTGCCGACGCCCGCACCGACGCCGGTGAAGAAGCCGAAGTCGAAGCGCCGGCCCGAGCCCGCGGGCCCGCCGCCCGGTTGGCGACCGCCACCCGGTTACGTCGCGGTCCCCGTGCGCCGGCGCCGCAAGTGGCCCTGGCTCGCGCTGCTCTCGCTGCTCTGCTGCTGCGGCTGCCCGGCGTGGTTCGGCCAGCCGGTGTACGCGCAGTTCCCCGCCGACGCGGTCGTCCCGAGCACGATCGGGAGCCTGACGCTGCGCGACGACGCGCAGAGCAAGCGGACGGCCGAGGAGCTGAAGAGGCAGCTGCAGTCGACCAACTGGTTCAGCTCGCCGTTCGCCGGTGTGTACGTCGACGGCGACGGCAAGCGCGCCACCGTGTTCGGCACGACGGGTCTGCACTTCTCCCCCGACAGCGACGTGACCGCGGAGATCAACCGGGTGACGCCGAACTACAACCTGCGCGACGTCAAGGCGGTGTCCGCGACCGAGCGGGGCGAGAGTCGCAAGTGCGGTGTCGGCACCGACAACGGCGCCCAGGTCGTGGTCTGTTCCTGGGTCGACTACGGCAGCCTCGGCACGGGCGTGTTCACCCGGCTGGACGTCGACGACAGCAACGCGCGCCTCAGCCAGCTCCGCGACACGATCGTGACCCGCCGAGCGGACGGTTGAATCCCTCTATCGAGGGGCACAATGATCGGATGATCCGCCGGTGGTTGTTCGCCGACCAGTTGGGGCCACACTTCCTGGACGCGCCCCGCCAACCCGTGCTGCTGATCGAGTCGAAGGCCGTGTTCCGCCGCCGCGCGTTCCACCGGCAGAAGGCCCACCTCGTGCTCTCCGCCCTCCGGCACCGCGCGGCCGAGCTGGGCGACCAAGCGATCTTCCTGCGCACGGATACCTACGGCGAAGCACTACGCAAGGTCAGCGGCGAGGCACTGGACGTGTGCCATCCGACCTCTCGCCGGGCGGCGGCGTTCGTCGGCGCGCTCGACGGGGTGACCGTGCGGCCGCCGCGCGGTTTCGCCACCTCCCCCGCCGACTTCGTCGCGTGGGCCGACCGCCGGCACGGCCGGCTGCGGATGGAGGACTTCTACCGCGACGCCCGGCGCCGCCTTGACGTGCTGATGGACGGCGACTCGCCGGCGGGCGGCAAGTGGAACCTGGACACGGAGAACCGCCGGCCGCCGCCGTCGTCCGGCGTGCAGGTGCCCGACCCGCCGATGCCGGTCGAGGACGAGATCGACGCGGGCGTACGCGACGACCTCGACCGCTGGGAACGCGAAGGCATCGAGTTCGTCGGCCGGGACGGCCCGCGGCTGTTCCCGGCCACGCGCCGCGAGGCCCTGGCCCGACTACGGCACTTCGTCGAGCACCGACTACCCGCGTTCGGCCCGTACGAGGACGCGATGCTCGCCGGCGACCCCTGGATGGCGCACAGCCTGCTCTCCGCGCCGCTCAACCTGGGCCTGCTCGACCCGCTGGACGCGGTGCACCGGGCCGAGGCCGCCTACCGCTCGGGTGCGGCGCCGCTGTCCTCGGTGGAGGGTTTCGTCCGCCAGCTGATCGGCTGGCGCGACTACATCTGGCACCTGTACTGGTACTTCGACGCCGACTACGGCGCGGCCGACGGCCTGCGGGCGAGCCGCCGGGTGCCCGCGTGGTTCCGGGCCCTGGACGCGGACGCGGTCGAGGCCCGCTGCCTGTCGGACGTGCTCGCCGGCGTCCGCGACCGCGGCTGGGTGCACCACATCCCGCGCCTGATGGTCCTGGGCAACTACGCGCTGCAGCGCGGCTGGCGCCCGGCGGAACTGGTCGACTGGTTCCACCGCAGCTTCGTCGACGGCTACGAGTGGGTGATGACCGCGAACGTCGTCGGCATGAGCCAGTACGCGGACCTCGGCGCGATGACCACGAAGCCGTACGCGGCCGGTGGTGCCTACATCAACCGGATGAGCGACTACTGCCGGGCCTGCCGGTACGACCCGCGCTCGCGCCTGGGCGTCAACGCGTGCCCGTACACGGCGGGCTACTGGGCCTTCCTGGACCGCAACCGCGGCCGCCTGCGCGGCAACGTCCGCCTCGGCCGGGCGATGCGGCAGCTCGACCGCATCGACGACCTCGGCGCGGTGCGGGAGCAGGAACGCGACCGGGGCGACGCCGCGCCGTGACGGCGTCCTATGTGGTCACGGGCGGCGCGGCCGGCGTGGGCCGCGCGATCGCGACGCGCCTGCTCGCCGTCGACGGCACCACGGTGGTGGTGCTCGACGTCGCCCCGGTGACCTGGTCGCACCCGCGCCTGCTGGCGGTCACGGGCGACGCCACCGACGAGGCGGCCGCCGGCGCCGCCGCCGACCAGGCCGAGGCGGCGGCCCCACTGGCCGGCTGGGTCAACAACGCGGCGGTCTTCCGCGACCTGCCCCTGGACAGGACACCGGCGTCGGAGGTGGTGGCCCTGATCGCGCTCAACCTGGCCCCGGCCGTGGTCGGCAGCGCGGTCGCGGTCCGCCGCTTCCTGGCCGCGGGCACCCACGGCGCGATCGTCAACGTGTCGTCGCACCAGGCGCAGCGCGCGGTCCGCGGTGCGCTGCCCTACGCGACGGCGAAGGCCGCGGTGGAGGGCCTGACCCGGGCGCTGGCGGTGGACTACGGTCCCGCGGGGATCCGCGCGAACGCCGTGGCGCTCGGCTCGATCGACACCGCGCGCTACGCCGACTATCTGGCCGGTCTGCCACCGACCGCCGTGACCCAGGTGGCCGAGCAGATGGGCCGCCTGCACCCGCTCGGCCGCGTGGGCCGCGCCGACGAGGTCGCCGAGGCGGTCGCGTTCCTGCTCTCCCCGGGCGCGAGCCTGATCACGGGCGCCGTGATCCCGGTGGACGGCGGCCGCGCGGCACAGGGCCAAGACCCCGAGTCCGGATAAGGACTGAGAAAACCGCCCTTCGGCTGATCGCTTGTGGACGGCGTCGATGGCATCGTCTTCCCGTGATCGTTACGGGGGCAGCACCGACCATCGAGTCCACCGCGGCACCGAGCCCACCGCCCGAGCCGCCGCGCCGCCGGCGCCGTGCCCTCGCCGTGCTGCGGCACGAGTGGACACTGGTCGTCCTGGGCGCGCTCGCCCTGGCCGCGGTGGTGACCTGGCCGACGCTGCGCCATCCCACCCGGACGATCCCGAGCGACACCGGCGACCCGACCATGCAGGCGTGGCAGATGGCGTGGTCGGGCCACGCGCTGCGGACGGACCCGTCGAGCCTCTGGCAGGCCAACGCGTTCCATCCGGAGCCCAACAGCTTCGCCTTCACGGACACCCTGCTGGGGTACGCGCCGGCGGGCCTGATCGGCACGGGCCCGGCCGCGGGCCTGCTGCGCTACAACATCGTCTTCGTGCTGGCGGTCGCGCTCGCGTTCGTCGGGGCCTATGCGCTGGTCCGCCAGCTCGGCGCGGGGCGGGTCGCCGGGGCCTTCGCGGGCGCGGCGTTCGCGTGCGCGCCGTGGCGGCTCGCGCAGGCCGGGCACCTGCAGGTGCTCTCGACGGGCGGCATCGCGCTCGCACTGGCCATGCTGGCGCGGGGGCACGGCTGGTCGCTGCGGCACGGATATCGCCCGTCGCTCGCCCGGCCGGGCTGGGTCGTCGGCGGGTGGTGCGTCGCCGCGTGGCAACTGTCGCTGGGCTTCGGCATCGGCGTGCCGTTCGGGTACGCCCTGGCGCTGGTCTGCGTCGTGGCGGTGCTCGGCTGGCTCTGGCGCCGCCCGCCGCTGTCCCGCCGCCTGGTGCTCGCCGACGGCGCCGGGCTGGCGGTGTTCCTCGCCGTCGCGGGGTTCATGGCCCGGCCCTACCTGCTGGTGGCGGAGCAGTTCCCGTACGTGCGGCGCAGCTGGGAGGACCTGCAGTGGTCCTCGCCGCCGCTGCGCGGCTTCTTCACCTCGCCGGGCACCTCGATCGTGTGGGGCGACCTGTTCGCCGGCGCCCGCGCGGACCTCGGCCACCGGGGTGAGGTCTCGCTGCTGCCCGGGTTCGCCCTCTACGGGCTCGCCGCGGTCGGCGTCGTGCTGTCGATCTGGACGCTACGGCAGCGGCTGCTGCTGGCCGCGGCGGTGATCGCGAGCATCGTGCTGGCGATGGGCACGGAAGGCCCTGGCGGCGGCCGCTACACCTACGGGTTGCTCTACGCGCTGCCCGGCTTCGACGGGATCCGTACCCCCGGCCGCCTGGTCGTCTGGACCACGCTGCTGCTCGCCGTCCTGGCCGCCGGCGCGGTCGCCCGGCTGGTCGTGGCCGGCACGAAGCCGGTGCGGCTGGCGCTGGTGCTGCTGCCGCTGCTGGTCGTGGCCGAGGGCCTGAACACGACGCCGCACCCGCCGATGCCGACCGCGCCGCCGATTCTGGCCACCGCGCCGGCGCCGATGCTCGTGCTGCCCAGCGGCGCGACCATCGACGGCATCCCGATGCTGTGGACCACGGACCGGTTCCCACCGATGGTCAACGGTGCGGCCGCCTTCACCCCACAACGGCAGAACGCGATCCGCGAGGCCACGGTCACCTTCCCGGACGCGGACAGCGTCGCCCTCCTGCGCGCGACCGGCGTGCGCAGCGTCGTCGTGGTCCGCGACGCCGTGCGGGGCACACCGTACGAAGGCACGCTCACGGGCCGCACCGACGGCCTGTCGCTCCGGCGCGTGGACACCCCGGAGGCGGTGGTCTACCTCCTTCCGGACGCGCCGCCGTAGCTCACCGTAAATGCGAGGCGGGTTGTCGTACCCGGACGTCAGGATGAGCCATGCTCCGTGATGCCCTTCCCCGTCGGCCCGAGGCGCGTCGGCTGCTGGCCGCGACCTTGTTCTCGGCGACCGGGCGGGGGCTGACCCTGCCGTTCATGTTCATCTACCTCACGAAGGTCAGAGACGTGTCGGCCGGCACGGCGGGCCTGATCATCGGGTGGATGGCGGTGTGCGCGCTGGCGATCGGGCCGGTGGGCGGCTGGGCGGTGGACCGCTACGGCGCGCGCCGGATCGTCCTGCCGATGCTGCTGGTCGAGGCGGCCGGGGTGGGCAGCGTCGGCTTCGCCCAGTCGCACTGGCAGGCGTTCCTGTCCGTCACGCTGATCGGCGCCGGCGGCGGCGTGATCTGGGCGGCGAACACGACGATCCTGTCCTCGGTGACCGACGGCCTCGAACGCCAGAAGACCTTCGGCCTCAACTTCGCCCTGCTCAACCTCGGCATCGGCACCGGCACGGTGATCGCCGGCGCGATCGTCGACCTGGACAGGCCCGGCACGTTCCAGGTCATCTACCTGATCGACGCGACGCTCTATCTCGTCCCGTTCGTCAACCTGCTGACGATGCCCGGCGTCGGGCGACGGCTCGCACCGGCCGCGACCGGCGAACCGGCCCAGACCCGCCTGCGCCAGCCCGGCTACCGGGAGGTCTTCGCCCATCGCGGCTTCCGGCGGCTGCTGGCGTTCAGCGTGGTGCTCACGATCAGCGGCTACGCGCAGATCGAGGTCGGCTTCACCGCTTTCGCGATCGACGTGGCGCAGGTCGGCCCGCAGACCGTGGCGTACGCCTTCACCGCGAACACGCTGGTCATCGTGCTGGCTCAGCTGTTCGTCGTGCGCGTCATCCAGGGCCGCAGCCGCACGGTCCTGCTGTCCCTCGTCGGCGTGATCATGGCGGCGGCGTGGTTGATCCTCGGCGTGGCCGGCGCTGTCGACGGCCGCAACGTGGCTCTCGCGGCCGTGGCGGTCATCGCCTGCGCCGCGGTGTTCGCGGTCGGCGAGACCCTGCTGTCACCGATCAACCCGACGCTGCTCAACGCGCTGGCGACCGACGAGCTGCGCGGGCGGTTCAACGCCCTCGGCTCGATGGTCTGGGGCATCAGCGGCATCGTCGGCCCGATCACCGCCGCCCCGCTGATCGGCGGCGGCCACAGCTCGGTCTGGCTCGCCCTGACGGTGATCGGCTGCCTCGTGGCAGCGCTGCTGGCAGCCTCGCTGCGCAAGGTGATCACCGCCGAGCAGGACGGCCGCGACCAGCCGGGCGTGGCGCCCGACGACCTATCCACGGCCGACGAGCCGGTCCGCGCCTCGCCGACCCCGGCGGCGTAACGGATCCTCGGGCTCTCACGCTGACCAATACGTCGCCCTCCGCTCGATCGCCCTAGGACGTGAGGAATACATGCGCTCTTACCGTGCCCTGCTCGCGGCGCTGCTGTCCGGCGCCGGGCTGGCCCTGCTCTCCGGCAGCCCCGTGGCTGCCGCGCCGGGGCCGGCCGACCTCGTCGTGGACGTCACCGCTTCGCCCACCGACCTACCGCCCGATGGCGGCCCCGTCGACGTCACCGTCGCCCTGCGCAACACCGGTGGCGCCGCCGCGGACGACGTCACCGTCAAGCTCGACCTGCCCGCCGGTGCGCAGATCATCGGCGAGGGCGTCGACCCGCGGTGCCAGGTCGGCCAGCCGATCAAGTGCCGGTACGGTCGGATCGGGGCCGGCACGGAGGCGGCCCCGGTCACCATGCGCCTCCAGGTCCCCGCCGGTGCCGCCGACGCGACCGTCGCGGTCGTCGCGACCGCCGCGACCAAGGACCGCGAGGCGTCGACGGCCAACAACACCGACCGCGCGCAGATCCGCTACGTCGACCGGCCCGACCTGCTCGTGGAGGTCAACCCCACGGCCAGCGAGATCTCCACAGAGGGCGGCCTCGGTGCCCGCGCCGGCGTCTCGGTCGCCGTCCGCAACCACGGGACCCGTGCCGCGTCGGACATCCGGGTGACGATCCAGCCGCCGCCGTCGGCCCACGTGCCGACGGAGCAGTTCGACCCGGCCCCGTGGCGGTGCGACGTCGCCGCGGCCACCTGGACCTGCACGCTCGACGCGATGTCGGCCGACCCGGAGAGCAACTTCGGGTTCGTCTACCTGCCGCTGCAGTTCCCGGCGGGCACGGCCGGCGACAGCGAGACCATGACGGTGACCGCCACGACGGCCGACCCGGAGCTGACCGTCGACAACAACACCGCGCGGGCGACCTTCCGATACGTCGACCCGCCGCCTGCCGACATCGACGTGTACGGCGTCGACGTCTACCCGTCCGAGGTGCGCGCCGGGGAGCCGTTCAAGGTGTCGGCCTACGCGATCAACACGTACAGCTTCGCCCACGACGTCCGCATCCGCGTGCCGCTGCCGGAGACCGTCACGGCGACCTCGGTGACGGCCGACGACCCGGGCTGGTCGTGCCCGGTGCCCGCCGACGGCCGGTCGTGGGAGTGCGTCCGGGACAGCTGGGACATGGGCGGCACGGTCGTCCTGACCTTCGACGTGGTCGCCGCCGCGGGAACGCCCGACGGCACGTTGACGTTCACCGCCACCGCGACCCGGGCCGGCGACGAGCCGAACGTCGACAACAACACGGCCTCCGGCAGCACGACCTACGTGGCGGAGGGCGCCGTCCGCGGAGTCGCCTGGCGCGACCTCGACAGCGACGGGCAGCGCGCGTCCGGCGAGCCGATCGCCGCCTGGGACATCGGCCGGATCCTGTTCGTCCGGGAGGGCACGACGCCTACCTGGGACACGCCGATCGGCTACATCAACGACCGCAACGGTGACTACCGGGTCCGGCTGGCACCCGGGCGCTACGTGGTCGAGGTCGACACGCGCGCCGGCGTCGTGTTCACCACGCCGGACGCCGGCGACGACGCGACCGACTCGGACATCACCCAGACCGGCGAATACTGGGACCACGTGACGGGCCGCAGCGCGGTGGTCGAGGTGGTCGACGGTGGCGAGGTGACGGTCGACATGGGGGTGGTCCCGACCGCGTAGCGCGGCCGGGATCGCTGTCAGGCGCTGGCCGTGCCGGCCCTCGTGGGCCGGCTCGGCGGCGGCGCCGACACATAGCGGCTGGTGGCGCGCGGGTCCAGGTTCGCGCGGGTGACGTCGCCGCCGTAGTGGGAGATGACCCGGTGGTCCATCACCGCTCGCCAGACCGGCGGGATCACCGCCACGAGGATCATGGTCGCGTAGCCGGCCGGCAGTTGCGGCGACGTCTCGAACGTGCGCAGCGTCTGGTAGCGGCGGAGCGGGTTGGCGTGGTGGTCGCTGTGGCGTTGCAGCTGGAACAGGAAGACGTTGGTGGTGATCCGGTCACTGTTCCAGCTGTGCCGCGGATCGACCGGTTCGTAACGCCCGGCCGGCCCGCGCTGCCGGCGCAGCCCGTAGTGCTCCAGGTAGTTCACCACCTCGAGCAGGCTGAAGCCGACCACGGCCTGGCACAGGAGGAACGGCAGGACCGCGGGTCCGAAGGCCGCGGTGAGGAGCACGCCCAGGGCGGCTGTCATCGCCCACGCGTTGAGGACCTCGTTGCGGTGCGTCAGGACCCGGCGCCGGCGCAACCGCAGCCGGCTCGACTCGAGCCGCCACGCCGAGCGCAGGCTCCCCAGCACGGTCCGGGGCCAGAACCGCCAGAACGTCTCGCCGAGTCGCGCGCTGGCCGGATCCTCGGGCGTGGCCACCCGTACGTGGTGTCCCCGGTTGTGCTCGACGAAGAAGTGCCCGTAACCGGCCGGAGCCAGCGCGATCTTGGACAGCCACCGCTCGACCGACTCCCGCTTGTGGCCGAGCTCGTGCGCGGTGTTGATGGCGATGCCGTTGACGATCCCGGTGGTGAGCACGAGGCCGACCATGCCCAGCGGCCCCGGTCGGCCACTCACCCAGACGGCGCAGCACACGGCCAGCGCCGCGTACTGCGCCGGCAGGTAGAGGTAGGTCAGCCACCGGTAGTAGCGGTCACCCTGCAACGCCGCGTAGGCGGTGTCCGGTGGGTTGCGGCGGTCGAGGCCGGCGAGCACGTCGATCAGCGGGATGAAGCCGAAGACGGCGACCGGCGTCACCCACCACCCGACGTCGCCGGCGACCCGCGACAGGAGGTAGCCCGCGAAGGGCAGCATCGGCACGACCAGCGCCAGTGGCCAGAGGTGCCGGCGGGGATCCACCCAGTTCATCAGCCAGCCTCCTTTACACGATGACCGTCGATGTAAAGAGTGTGGACGAGGTGGCCTGTGCTGTCCAGAGCGACGTACGATGTGGACCATGAGCGAGCCGGTCCGCCACCGCACCGCCGTGCGGGCCCGCCTGCGGGCCACGCTGGTGGCGGCCGCACGCGAGCTGGCCGTCGCCCGGGGCTGGCGGGAGGTGCGCATGGCCGACGTCGCCGCGGCCGCCGGGGTGAGTCGGCAGACCGTCTACAACGAGTTCGGCGACAAGGCCGGGTTGGCCGATGCACTCGCCGCCGCGGAGATCGACCGGTTCCTCGGCGCGGTGCGCGCGGCCCTGCACGGCCACGGCACCGACGTCCGTGCCGCCGCGCGGGCCGCCATCGGCGTGACGCTCGGCGACGCCGCCGACAACCTACTGATCAAGAGCATCGTGCGGGGTGCCGAGGAGCAGCCCGACGCACTGCTGCCCTACCTGACGACTCGCCCGCAGCTGATCCTCGACGCGACGGTCGCGGTGCTGCACGAGTGGGCGGCGACGTTCCTGCCCGGCTACAGCCGGGACGAGCTCGAGATCGTCTTCGACTCGATCGTGCGGCTGGTGATCAGCCACCTGACGTACCCGGTGGCCGCGCCCGAGAAGGCCGCGGCCGACCTCGCCGATCTCCTGGCCCGGATGGTGCGCGCCACGTCCGTCACTCCGCCTGGGGAGTCCCGCCGCGGAGCATCGGGGCATAACGCGGGACGTATTCCTGGCCCGTCAGCTCCTGGATCGCGGACATGACCTCGTCCGTGATCTGGCGCAGCGACGAGCTGTCGCTCTCGCGGCCCGTGACCTCGATCGGCTTGCCGAACTTGACCGTGGCCGTGCCGCGGACCAGCCGCGGCATCCGGTGGCCGATCGGCTGGACCCGCTCCGTGCCGATGAAGCCCACCGGGATGATCGGCACACCGGCCGCCAGCGCCAACCGGGCCACGCCGGTGCGGCCCCGGTAGAGCCGGCCGTCCGGGGAACGGGTGCCCTCCGGGTAGATCGCGACGAGGTCACCGGACTTGAGGACCGGGATCGCGCCGTCGAAGGCGCTCAACGCCGCCCGGCCGCCGGCCCGCTCCACCCGGATCGCGCCGATGCCGGTCATGATCGAACGGCTGAACCAGCCCTTGACGCCCGTGCCGGTGAAATATTCCGCTTTCGCCCAGAATGCGATGTGGCGTGGGATGACCGAGCCCAGGAACAGCTCGTCGGCCACCGACAGGTGGTTGCCGGCGATGATCGCGCCACCGGTGGTGGGCACGTTCTCCAGCCCTTCGACCTTCGGCGCCCAGCCCCGCCGCATGGCAGTGCCCACGGTGTAGTAGCCGATCGTGTAGAGCAGCGGCACGGGTCCTCCGGGTCCTCGCGGCGTGGGCGGTGTCACCGTAACCGACACCGCCCGCCGCCGCGAGTGGCAGAAAATCCCTAACTGCGCGTGACCGTCACCCGTACGGTCTCTCCGTCGCCGACCTCGCCCGCGAAACCGCCCACGCCGCCGGAGCCGCCGAACGTGATCGCGTCGGCCAGCACCTCCCGGGCCACGAAGTCCCGGTGGTCCTCCACCGCCGCACGCACCTCGGCGGACCCGTCGAGGTCCACCCGGATCCGGTCGGACACCGACAGGTCCGCGTCGCGGCGGGCCTGCTGCACCACCCGCACCACGTCCCGGGCGACGCCCTCCGCCGCCAGCGCCGGGGTGACCGCGCTGTCCAGCACGACCACGCCCTCGCCGCCCGGCAGGGTGGCCGAATTGCCCGGGTCGGCGGCGACCAGCTTCAGGTCGTACTCGCCCTCCTGGAGAGTGACCCCCGCGGCGACCGGCTGGCCCGACACGAGCGACCAGTCACCGGCCTTGACCGCCTTGATCACCTGCTGCACGGCACCACCGACCCGCGGGCCGAGCGCCCGGGGCACCACCGTCAGCACCCGCTCGCAGTGCGCGGCCACGTCGTCGGTGAACTCCACGGCCTTCACGTTGACCTCGTCCGTGACCAGGTCGGCGAACGGCCGCAGGACGGCCGCGTCCGGCGTGGCCACCGTCAGCAGCGGCAGCGGCAGCCGCACCCGCAGCCCCTTGGCCTTGCGCACGGACAGCGCCGACGACACCAGCTCCCGCACGGCGTCCATCGCCGCGACCAGGTCGTGGTCCGCCGGGAACTCGTCGGCCGACGGCCAGTCGGTCAGGTGCACCGACCGCTCACCGGTCAGCCCGCGCCAGACCTCCTCGGCGGTCAACGGCGCCAGCGGAGCCATCACCCGGGTCAGCGTCTCCAGCACCGTGTAGAGCGTGTCGAACGCGTCCCGGTCGCCCGCCCAGAACCGGTCGCGCGAGCGCCGCACGTACCAGTTGGTCAGCGCGTCCAGGAACGTCCGCACGGTCAGGCACGCGCCCGAGATGTCGTACGCGCCCATCTGCCGGGTGACCGTCTCGACCAGCTCCCGCGTCTTCGCCAGCACGTAGCGGTCGAGCAGGTGCGTCGAGTCGACCCGCCGCACCGCCGAGTAACCGTCCGCGTTGGCGTACAGCGAGAAGAAGTACCAGACGTTCCACAGTGGAAGCAGGACCTGCCGCACCGTGTCCCGGATCGCCGGCTCGGTGACGGGCATGTCGCCGCCGCGCAGAACGGGCGAGGACATCAGCATCCAGCGCATCGCGTCGGAGCCGTACTCGTCGAACACGTAGTAGACGTCCGGGTAGTTCTGCAGGCTCTTGCTCATCTTGCGCCCGTCGGAACCCTGCAGGATGCCGTGGCTCACGCAGGTGCGGAACGCCGGCCGGTCGAACAGCGCCGTCGCCAGCACGTGCATGGTGTAGAACCAGCCCCGCGTCTGTCCGATGTACTCGACGATGAAGTCGCCCGGGTAGTGGTGCTCGAACCAGTCCGCGTTCTCGAACGGGTAGTGCACCTGGGCGAACGGCATCGACCCGGACTCGAACCAGCAGTCGAGCACCTCGGGGACGCGCCGCATCGTCGACTGACCGGTCGGGTCGTCGGGGTTGGGCCGCGTCAGGTTGTCGATCCCGGGCCGGTGCAGGTCGGCCGGGCGGACACCGAAGTCCCGCTCCAGCTCGTCCAGCGAGCCGTACACGTCGAGGCGCGGGTATTCCGGGTTGTCCGACTTCCACACCGGGATCGGCGAGCCCCAGAACCGGTTCCGGCTGATCGACCAGTCACGGGCGTTGGCCAGCCACTTGCCGAACGACCCGTCCTTGACGTGGGCGGGCGTCCAGTCGATCTGCTGGTTGAGCTCGACCATCCGGTCCTTGAACTTGGTCACCTGGACGAACCACGACGACACGGCCTTGTAGACCAGGGGCGTGTCGCACCGCCAGCAGTGCGGGTAGGAGTGCGTGTAGGTCTCCTGCCGCACCACCACCCCGCGCTCCTTGAGGTCGCGGGTCACCGGCTTGTTGGCCTCGAAGACCTGCATTCCCTCGTACGGGCGCACGAGCGCCGTGAACCGGGTGTGGTCGTCGACCGTCACGATGGTCGGGATGCCGGCCGCGTTGCAGGCGTTCTGGTCCTCCTCACCGAACGCGGGCGCCATGTGCACGGCGCCGGTGCCGTCCTCGGTCGTGACGAAGTCGCCACCGAGGATCTGATAGGCGTTCGGCCCGGCCTGGTCGACCAGGAAGTCGAACAGCGGCGTGTAGCGCTTGCCGACCAGCTCGGCGCCGCTGCGGGTGCCGGTGCGGGTGAAACCCTCCAGCTCCTTGGCGTAGTAGTCGACGCGCGCGGCACCGACCAGGTAGACCTGCCCGGCGTCGTCGGTGAACTCCGCGTATTCGATGTCGGGGCCGACCGCCACCGCGAGGTTCGACGGCAGCGTCCACGGCGTGGTGGTCCAGACCGCGAGCTTCTCGCCGCTGTCGAGCGTGAACCAGACGGTCAGCGACGGGTCGTGCCGGTCGCGGTAGACGTCGTCCATCCGCGTCTCGGTGTTGGACAGCGGGGTCTCACAGCGCCAGCAGTACGCGAGCACCTTGAAGCCCTCGTACACCAGGCCCTTGTCGTGCAGGCTCTTGAACGCCCACATGACACTCTCCATGTAGGACAGGTCGAGCGTCTTGTAGTCGTTGGTGAAGTCGACCCAGCGCGCCTGGCGGGTGACGTAACGCTCCCAGTCCTGGGTGTACTGCAGGACCGAGGTGCGACAGACGTCGTTGAACCGCTCCACACCCAGGTCGACGATCTCGGCCTTGGTGGTGATGCCGAGCTGCTTCTCCGCGACCACCTCGGCGGGCAGCCCGTGGGTGTCCCACCCGAACCGGCGCTCGACCCGCTTGCCGCGCATCGTCTGGTAGCGGGGGACCACGTCCTTCACGTAACCGGTGAGCAGGTGCCCGTAGTGCGGGAGGCCGTTGGCGAAGGGCGGACCGTCGTAGAAGACGAACTCGTTGTCGCCGTTGACGCCGGCGTCGCGCAGCTCGACGGACGCCTCGAAGGTCTTGTCGGCCGTCCAGTGGTCCAGCACACGCCGCTCGACCGCGGGCAGGTCGGGGCTCGCCGGGACGCCCGGCTTGCTCTCGTGCTTGGGATAGGCCATCGGTGGTCAATCTCCTCGAACAGCTCACACACGTCGTGGACTGCGAGGACGACCCGAGGGCCGCGGTACCACCCCGCTTGATGGTCAAGGGACGACCACCCGCTCGTTGGCCGGCTGTAACGGGCCGAACCCGTCCGGTTCTACTGAGATCCGAAGATCCGTTCTTCCGGAGGCTCACCGGTGATGGCCGGGTCGTCGCCTATGGCCTCCAAGGCTACCCGACTCCCCCGGACACCTTCATCCGTATTACCGCGCGCTCGCCGCGCCGCCCGTCCCATATGCGCCGTCGGGCGACGCCGATCGGAGCTTGGCCTTACCCTTCCACTCAAGATCATCCATCTTCGCCACGGGAGGGACGCCTTGCGGCGTATCCGTCACATCATCGCCCTCGGGGCGGTCGGCGCGATCGCGGCGTTCGCGCTGCCGGCGCCGGCGCTAGCGGCCGCTCCGCCGGTCGTCGGCCAGGCCACGAACGACCGCGAAGACCCGACCCGCATCAGGGTCTCGACCACCGCCGATGCCGATGTCGCCTCGGTCACGGCCCACCTGGTGAGCTACTCGACCCAGGAAGTGGTCGCCAGCACCAGCGACTTCGCGCTCGCTTCCGGCACCGCACGCGACGGCGACTGGGTCTCGACGCCGCTGCGACTGTCGGCCATCGGGACCTTCCGGATCGACGTCGAGGTCACCGACGTCGACGGCAACCACACCCGTCGCGACCTGGCCGGCAGCTTCGGCTATTTCGTCACCACGAGCTTCGACCAGCTCAGCCTCAACCGGTCGACGGTGACCTATCAGAACAGGACCGTCACCGTCCGGGGCCGGATGCTGGGCACCTGGCCCGGCAGCACCACGGCGCGCCCGGTCGGCGCCGGGCTGCCCGTCCAGCTCTCGAGCTACTGCTGTCAGTTCGCGACGGCCTACACCCGGGCCGACGGCACGTTCGTGGGCACGATCGGGTTCGACGACACGGTCGGGCCGGTCTCCGTCAGCTATCAGTACGACAACGACCACCCCGGCTACGCCGGAACCGAGCAGATCTACGACCTCCCGGTGACAGTGACGCCCGCCCCGACGCGCTTCACGCTCGCGCTCGACCGTTCCCGGGTCGACCTCGGCGAGACGGTCACGGCGACAGGCACGCTGACCCGCAACTACGGCGACGGGTACGTCCCCCTCGCCGACGCGCCCGTGGTGGCGGGCTGGTGCGAGTCCACCTCCATGTGCCGCTTCCTGGGTGTCCTCGCCACGACCGACGCCGAAGGCCGCTACACGCTCACCGTGGCGCCCAGTTCCACCGGTTACCTCCAGCTCAGCCACTCCGGCTCCGACCAGGACGTCTTCCTCGGTGACGCGCTCAAGACGAGCCGTTGGGTCACCGTTCTCCAGACGTCGCACTTCGCCACCTTCGCCGCCGGCCGCAACGCGGCCGGGCCCGTGTGGATCGAGGGTGACCTCGACTTCGACGGCGGCCTGCACCCGGGCAGCATCCCGATCGAGCTGCAGTTCAAGCCGCTCGGCGCGACGACCTGGCAGACCGTGACGACGGTCGAGGCCGATTCCAGCGGCGTCTTCCGCGCGACGCTCGACCAGTTGTCGGCGGGGCACTGGCGTGCGCGGTACCCGGGCGAGACCGACATCTTCAAGGCGGCGACCAGCACCGCCGTGCGGGTCGACTGACACCGCAGGCGCCGGCTGGTCACGGGCCGGCCGGCGCCACCTAGGCTGGTCAGCGTGATTCGGATCGAGCTCGACGCGCCCACGCTCGACCGCACCCGCATCGCGATCAGCCCGCTCTGGGAGACCGTGGTCGGCCTCTACCTGCTCAAGCGCGACCCGGCCGAGGTGCCGTTTCCCTACGCGGCGTGGGCCGACCGGGCCCGGGAGGTGTTCCGCGACCTGCCGGCCACCGCGCCGCTGCGGCTCTACCTGCACGCCCTGCCCCGCTCCCCCGACTTCCTCACGCCGCTCCCACCCGGGCCCGCGCCCACGCTCGACGAGGAGCTGCACCAGTTCTGCGCGACGCCGGCGAGCCAGGTCGAGCAGCAGCTCGCGAGCTACTACGGCAGCGACCCACCCGGCTGGATCCAGCCGTTCCGCGACGACCGGGAGCGCATGTTCGCCCGGGTCGCCGACGACCTGGCCGCCTACTGGGACAAGGCGCTCGCGCCGCACTGGCCCGTGATGCGGGCCGCCCTCGACGAGGAGGTGCTGCACCGGGCCCGGGCGCTGGCCGCCGACGGGCCGGACGCGCTGCTCGCCGACCTGCACCAGCGGGTGATCTGGGAGCGCCCGGTGCTGACCCTGGTCAAGCACCTGGACCACACGTTCTCCGCCGTCGACCGGCGGCTGCTGCTGATCCCGCTGATCTTCTCCGCCGGCGCGCTGATGTGCTCGACCGACCACCCGGAGGTCGTCGCGGTCTCGTACCAGGCGCGCGGTGCGGCGGTGCTCGCCGAACGCCGGCCGCGGCCGGCCGGCCCGGACCGGCTGGCCATCCTGCTCGGGCGCGGGCGGGCCGCCGTGCTCGACGCGCTCGCCCGGCCCGCGACCACCGTCGGCCTGGCCGCCACCCTGGGCCTGGCCCCCAGCACCGTCTCGGAACACCTGGCCGCCCTCACCGCGGCCGGCGTCGTCAACCGGCGAAGGGTCGGCCGGCGGGTGCTCTACTCCCTCGAGCCGGCGGGCCTGGCCCTGCTCAACCTGCTCGGCGACGACCAGGCCCGCGCGCAGCATTCGGCATAAGCCGAATTCGTTTCCACGGCGGAAGCGCACCCTTAGCGTCCCCGGCATGGCTCTCGCGATCGAGGCGTGCGACCTGCGCCGGACCTACCGCACGCGCACCGGCTGGCTGAACCCCCGCCGGGTGGCGGTCGACGCCGTCCGGGGCGTGGACCTCGACGTCCGCCGCGGCGAGCTGTTCGGCCTGCTCGGGCCCAACGGCGCCGGCAAGACCACCACCATCAAGCTGCTCAACACGCTGCTCATCCCCAGCGCCGGGACCGCGCGGGTGTGCGGCTTCGACGTGGTGACGCAGACCCGGGAGGTACGCCGGCGGATCGGGTACGTCTTCGGCGGCGACCGCGGCCTCTACGACCGGCTGTCGGCGCTGGACAACCTGCGCTACTTCGCGGAGCTGTACGGCGTCCCCGCGGCCCGGCAGAAGCGAAGGATCGGCGAGCTGCTGGAGCTGGTCGGCCTGACGGGGCGGGAACGGGACCGAGTCGAGGGCTACTCCCGGGGCATGCGCCAGCGGCTGCACATCGCCCGCGGGCTCCTGCACGAGCCCGAGGTGCTCTTCCTCGACGAGCCGTCGATCGGGGTCGACCCGGTCGCCGCCCGGGAGTTGCGCAGCACGGTCGCCGGCTTGGCCGCGACGGGGACGACCGTGCTGCTCACCACCCACTACATGGCCGAGGCCGAGGAGCTGTGCGACCGGATCGCGGTGATCGCGGGCGGCGAGATCCAGGCGCTGGGCACCGCCGACGAGCTCAAGCACCACGCGGAAGGCCGCCGGGTGCTCGAGGTGCAGGCCTTCGGTGTCACGGACGCGCAGGTCAAGGGCATCGACCTGCTTCCGGGCGTACGCGAGGCGAGCGTCGCCGTGGTCGGCGCGGGCCAGGTGCTCACCGTGCAGTCCGACGCCGCCGTGGACGTGCAGGCCGACGTGCTGCGGGCGCTGGACGGGGTGCGGCTCGGCCGGGTCACCGCCCGGGCGCCCACGCTCGAGGACGCGTACGTCGCCATCGTCAACGGGGTCGACCGCAGGCCGGCGACGGTGACCGCGTGAGCATCGTGCGGTTGGTCGCGCTCGGCACGTTGCTGCACGTCAAGCAGATGAGCCGGTCCCAGTTCGAGATCGCCACCGCGCTGTTCGTCCCGCTGGTCCAGGCGACCCTGGCGGTCTACCTGTTCCGCGCCGGCAGCGAGCCGCACCGGATGCTGGAGGCGGCCGTCGGCGCCGGGATGATGGCCGTCTGGAGCTCCGTCCTCTTCGGATCCGGCGGGGCCATCCAGATGCAGCGCTGGCAGGGCACGCTGGAGATGCTGATGCTCTCGCCCCGGCCGCCGGCGCTGCTGATCTTCCCGATCACCCTGGCGACCGCGGTCACCGGCACGTACGCGATGGTCGCGACCCTGCTCTGGGGTGGTCTCGTCTACCGGATCCCGCTGGAGATCGCCGACCCCCTCGGTTTCGCGGTCGCGGTGCCGGCCGCCATCCTCGGCCTCGGGATGTTCGGCCTGCTGCTCGCCTCGACCTTCGTGCTGGTGCCGAACGCCAACGCGGTCAACAACGCCCTCGAGTACCCGGTCTGGCTGGTCTCCGGGATGCTCGTGCCGATCACCGTGCTGCCCGGCTGGACCGGCCCGATCAGCGCGGTGCTGCCGACCACCTGGGCCGCTCGCGCGGTCCGCGAGTCGGTCACGGGCGCCGGCCCGGTCTGGCCGTCGCTGGGCGCGTGCCTCGCGATCAGCGCGGTGTGCCTGGTCGCCGGCGCCACCGTCATGTCCTACGTGGAGCGTCGCGCCCGCGCGAACGCGACCCTCGCCCTAGCCTGAGGAGTGCCGTGCGCCTGCTCGTCGTCGGGGGCGTGATCGCCTACCGCGCCCTGTTCAACTGGGCCACGCCGTCGATGTTCGTCGGCACCCTACTCGTCGCGCCGCTGTTCCAGCTGCTGTTCTTCGCCTACCTCGGCCGCCAGCTCGGCGTCGCCGACGACACCTTCTACGTCGTCGGCAACGCGGTGCTCTCCGCGACGCTCGCCTGCGTGTTCGGCGGCACGCTCGCGGTCGCCAACGAGCGCCGCTGGGGCACGCTCGGCCACGTGCTGCTCTCGCCGCGGCCGCGCACGCTGATCTTCCTCGGCCGGGCCATCCCGTACGCCGGGAACGGTCTGTTGATCGCCGTGTTCACGCTGACCGTCGGGTCGATCCTGCTGGGCCTGCGGATTCCCGCCTCGGCGTTGCCGGGCCTGGCGGTGACGCTCGCGGTGGGTTCGCTGTCCTGCGCCTGTTTCGGGCTGACCCTCGGCGCGCTGGGGCTGCGGTTCCGGGACGTCTGGCTGATCTCCAACGTGTCGCTCGCGCTGATGATGCTGCTGACCGGGGTGAACGTGCCGGCGGAGCACCTGCCGGAATGGATGCGGGTCGTGGGCGGTGGGCTGCCGATCACGCACGCGGCGTCGGCGGCCCGCCTATTGGTCGCCGGGGACGGCTTCGGCGCGGCGTTGCCGTCGCTCGGGCGGGAGGTGCTTGTCGGGTTCGCGTACGCCGTGGTGGCGGCGCTGTTGCTCAAGGTCTTCGAGGCGGAGTCACGGCGCCGCGCGTCGCTCGACACCTTGTGAGCGGGTGACCCGCGTCATGTGTACAGGCGTACATTGCTTATGTACGTTCGTACACATGAGGACGCGGCGGTACGACCCGGGGCGGCGGGAACGCATTCTCGACGCCGCGATCGAGGTCATCGCCGAGCACGGGGTGGCCGGCACGACGCACCGCCTGATCGCGGCCGCGGCCGACGTGCCGCTGGGCTCGCTGACCTACCACTTCGACGGCCTGGACCAGTTGCTCGCGCAGGCGTTCACCCGGCTGGCCGACCGGCTGTCCCGCGCGTACGCCGCGCACTTCGACGGGGTCCGCTCCCGCGACGACCTGGTCGAGGCGGTCACCGACATGGTGCACGGCAACGCCGGCGCGCAGGTCGGCGAGTGGGCCGTCAGCTACGAGCTCTACCTGGCCGCCCTGCGCGACCCGGCCCTGCGCACCGTGACCGAGGAATGGATGCGGACCAGCCGCACCGTGCTGGAACGGTTCGTCGACCCGGACACCGCCCGCGGCCTCGACGCGCTGATCGAGGGGCTGCTCATGCACCGCATGCTGTCCACCGCACCGTTCCCCCGCGAGATCACCCGGGCCGCCGTCGCGCGGGCCGTCGCAACCCCGGAAGGGCCCGCATGACCTCGTCGACCCCCACGTCGGCCACCGTCCGGAGCGCGACCGCGGCGACGTACGCCGCGTTCATCGGCTCGGGGTTCGCCTTCGCCAGTTGGGCCGCGCGGATCCCGCAGATCCGTGACAACCTCGACCTCGACCCGGCCGCGCTCGGCCTGGTGCTGCTCGCGATCGCGGCGGGCTCACTGGTCGCGCTGCCGCTCTCCGGCCCGGTCGTCACCCGGATCGGCTCAGCGCGCACCGTCCAGGCGATGGCCGTCGTGCTCGCGATCGGCGTCGCGACCGCCGCGGTCGGCTCGCTGGTCGGCGTGGTGCCGGTGGTCATCGGGCTGTTCCTGCTGGGCTTCGGCAACGGCGCCTGGGACGTCGCGATGAACGTGCAGGGCACGGTGGTCGAACGCCACCTCGGCCGGTCCATCATGGCCCGGTTCCACGCCGGGTTCAGCCTGGGCACGGTCGCCGGTGCGCTCCTGGGTGCCGCGCTGGTGGCGTTCGACGTGCCGGTCGCCGCGCATCTCGCCGCGGTCGCGGTGCTCGTCGTCCTGGTCGTTCCCGCGTACGCGCGCCGCTTCGTCCCGGACCACGGCGAGGCCGACGCACCCGGCGAGCCGGCCCGCGTCGGGGCGTTGACCGCCTGGCGCGAGCCGCGCACGCTGCTGATCGGCCTGTTCGTGCTGGCGTTCGCGTTCGCCGAGGGGGTCGGCAACGACTGGATCAGCGTCGCCGCGATCGACGGGCACCACGTGCCGGCCGCGCTCGGCACCCTGGCGTTCGCCGCGTTCCTCACCGCGATGACGGTCGGCCGCTGGTTCGGGCCCGGGCTGCTCGACCGGTACGGGCGTGTGCCGGTCGTGCGGGTGCTGGCGCTCATCGGGGTGGTCGGGGTCGCGCTGTTCGTCTTCGGGCCCACGCCCTGGTACGCGTACGCCGGAACGCTGTTGTGGGGTCTCGGTGTCTCGCTCGGGTTCCCGGTCGGCATGAGCGCCGGCGGCGACGACCCACGGCGGGCCGCGGCCCGGGTGAGCGTGATCGCGTCGATCGGCTACTGCGCGTTCCTCGCCGGGCCGCCCACCATCGGCTTCATCGGCGCGCAGGCCAGCGTGCTGCGGGCGTTGACCAGCGTCGCGGTGCTGCTCGGGGTCGCCGCACTGGTCGCCGCGAACGTCCGCCCGTTGGCCACCGGGCCGGCCGGCGCGCTCCACGACGAGGACACGCTCACGCCAGCCGCCTGACCACCCGGGCCGGCGAGCCCACGGCGACCACGCCGGCCGGCAGGTCGCGGGTCACCACCGCGCCGGCTCCCACCACGGTGTCCGCGCCGATGGAGACGCCCGGGCACACGATGACCCCGCCGCCGAGCCACACGTTGTCGCCGATGACGATCGGCCGGGCGGCCTCCCACTTGTCGCGGCGCGGCTGCGGCTCGAGCGGGTGGGTCGCGGTGAGGAGCTGGACGTTCGGCCCGATCTGCACGTCGTCGCCGATCGTCACGGTCGCGACGTCGAGCGAGACGAGCCCCCAGTTGGCGAACGTCCGGGCGCCGACGACCGTCTGGTAGCCGTAGTCGCAGCGGAAGGGCGGCCGGATCTCGGTGCCGTCGCCGAAGCCGCCGAGCAGGTCGGTGAACAGCTCCCGGAGCCGGGCGTGGTCGGTCGGGTCCGTCGAGTTGATCTCGTGCGTGAGCCGCTGGGCCCGGGCGGAGTCCCGGGCCAGCTCCGGGTCGTCGGCGATGTACAGCTCGCCGGCCAACATCCGCTCACGCATGCTCTTCATGCCCAGAACCTACGGCGCCGCGTAGTGGGACACCACGACCTGCCCGTCGACCGCCCGCGTCTGGACCAGCCGGAGCTTGCGGCGCTGCTCCGGCGCCGCGAACAACGGCCGGCCGCCACCGAGGACCACCGGATGCACGGCGATGTGGTACTCGTCGACGAGCCCCAGCCCGGTCAGCGCGGCCGCGAGACTCGCGCCGCCGGTCAGCAGCATGTCGCGGCCGGGTTGGGCCTTGAGCGCCGCCACCTCGGTGGCCAGGTCGTCGCCGATGACCCGGCTGGTCCACTCGTCGCCCTGGTAGGTGCGCGAGAAGACGATCTTCGGGGTCGCGCGCCAGAACGGGGCGAACGCCGCGACGTGCGGATCGTCCGACATCGACTCGGCGTTCGGCCAGAACCCGACCATCATCTCCCAGACCGGCCGCCCGAACAGCAGGGTGTCGACCCGACGGTCCAGGCTCTCGGAGTACGCGGACAGTTCGGGACCCATCGTGGGCCAGTCGAACTCCCCGTCGGGCCCGTCGACGAACCCGTCCACCGACGTGTGCACCCAGTAGATGATCTTCCGCATCGCTGCCTCCTCGTGTGTGGTCAGCGCTACGTCGGAGCCGTCCCCCGCCTTTCGACAGTCCCTACTCCTTCGTCTCCACCCGGCCGATGGCACTCCCGCTGAGCGCGGACCGCGCGGCCGGCCAGCTCTCGTCCGCCGGCAGGAGCTGGGTGCGCAGGTACGCGGTCGTCAGCCGCTGCAGGACCGCGACGCGTTCCGGGCTCTCGTCGGTGGTCTCGGCGACCTCGTATCCCGGGATCCCGCCGAGGGCGTGCTCCGCACCGAAGAGCGTGACCAGGTCGGTCGCGCCGGGGCTGAGCGTGTAGGCGTCGGTGAACCAGTCAGGCCCGCGGCTGGACATGCGCGACTGGTCGTGGTCGCCCGCGACGACGAGCGTCGGTGCGGTCAGCTGAGCGAACGACGGGTTCATGAACGGGAAGTTGGCCTTGGCGAACGGGTGCAGGTGCGCACCGCCGACGCCGGTCGCGGCCAGCAGGATGCCGGTCGCCACGCGCTTGTCCGACAGGTCCTCGCCGACCTCGCCGTCCGCCGTGAGGACGCGGGCTCCGAGCAGCGACTGCACGGTCTGGGCGCCCCAGGAGTGCCCGGCCGCGGCGATCCGGCCGCGGTCGACCCGGCCGGCGAGGCCGGGAACGGCTGCCTCGGCGACGTCGAGCTGGTCGACGACGCGCTTCATGTCCTCGATGCGTTGCGTCCAGATGGTCGGGAACAGCGGGTCGTCGAACGTGATGCCGTTGCGCCGCGAGTCGAGGTGGGTGGGCTGGACCACCACGAATCCGCGCGACGCCCAGAACGCGGCCAGCGGCGCGTAACCGTCGAGCGACCAGCCGTTGCCGTGCGAGAACAGCACGACGGGCAGGTCGGAGCCGGTCACCGGGGCGGAGACGCGCACCTCGAGCGGGTACGCCCGGCCGGGCGCGGACAGCCGCACGGGAGCGACGGACACGACGGCGGTGCCGTCGGGGGTTGATCTCATCCGGGGTCACCTTCCTGGTGGATGGGGCCGGTCCGCTCGGGTCATAATCGAAGCGGAACGCTGCTCCACAAATATACGGAGCACTGTTCCGGATCGTCAGGGTGCAGGAGGAGTGATCTTTGACGCACGTCGAGGAGCCCACGGGCCGGAAGCCGAAACGGGTGGACGCGCGGCGCAACGAACAGGCGCTGCTCGACGCCGCCGCGGCCGTGTTCGTCACCTCGGGCGTGGACGCGCCGGTGCGGGAGATCGCGGCCCGGGCCGGCGTCGGCATGGGCACGATCTACCGCCATTTCCCGACCCGGCCGGAGCTGGTGGTCGCCGTCTACCGCCACCAGGTCGAAGCGTGCGCCGAGGCGGGCCCGGTCCTCCTGGCGAACTCACCGTCGCCGCGCGTCGCGCTGGAGTCGTGGGTGGACCTGTTCGTGGACTTCCTCGTCACGAAGCACGGGTTGGCCGGAGCGCTGCGGAACGACCCGGCCGGCACGGACGCCCTGCACGCCTACTTCGTCGGTCGGCTCGTCCCCGTCTGCCAGACGCTCCTCGAAGCGGCCACCCGCGACCGCGCGGACGGACCGGGCATCAGCGCGTACGCCCTCATGCGCGGCATCGGCAACCTCTGCATCGGCGCGGGCACGGACCCGCTCTACGACCCCCGCGTCCTGGTGCGCTCCCTGATCGCCGGCGTCCTCGCGGACTGATCGGCATCAGGCCGGGTCGTGCGGAAGCGGCGTTGGTACGCCGCCGGGCTGATGGAGAGCTTCCTGGCGAAAACCCGTCGCATGCTCTCGTAGCTCGGGAACCCGGCCTGCGCCGCCGCCTGCGTCGCCGTGTGCCCCTGGTCGAGCAGCGCCCGCGCCAGGTCGAAGCGGATGTTCTCCACGTACCGCGCCGGTGTCGTGGCCAGCTCGTCGTGGAAGAGCCGGGTGAGCTGCCGGGTGCTCACGTTGAGGTGCTTCGCCAGCTCACCGAGCGAGTGGTCGCC
Organism: Asanoa sp. NPDC050611; assembly: GCF_040654855.1. Lineage (NCBI taxonomy): Bacteria > Bacillati > Actinomycetota > Actinomycetes > Micromonosporales > Micromonosporaceae > Asanoa > Asanoa sp. NPDC050611. Next base: position 13,217 of record NZ_JBFAIU010000019.1, on the reverse strand, counting down.
GCGGGGGTTCGCGGTCACGAGGTCGGTGACGTCGCGGACCGCCGGCGAGCGTGGCGGCGGTCCCTGCAGCGGCGCCGAGAACTGGGACTGGCCGCCCGCCCGCTGCATGTACACGACCAGGGCGCGCGCGACGTCGCGGGCCACGTCGGGCCCGTGGTCCTCCTCGACGAGCGCCAGCGCCAGGTCGATCCCGGCCGTCACCCCCGCCGACGTGTACGTGCTCCCGTCCCGCACGTAGATCGCGTCCGGCTGCACCTGGCAGGTCGGGCACCGCAGCGCCAGTTCGTGCGTGACCTTCCAGTGCGTGGTCGCGCGCTTGCCCTCCAGCAGGCCCGCCGCGGCGAGGATGAACGCGCCCGTGCAGACCGACGCCACCCGGCCGGCCGCCGCGGCCGGCGTCCGCGCGGCGTCGGCCAGGTCGCCGGGGACCCGGTTGCGCGGATAGCGGTCGGACCCGGCCACCAGGAAGGTGTCGAAGGCCGGCTCCGCCGAGACGGCGGCGTCGACCGCGATCCGGATCCCGATGTTCGAGGTGACGTCCGCGCCGGTCGGTGACAGCAGCGTCATCCGGTAATCGGCGCCGAACCGGTTCGCCTCCTTGAACACCTCCGCGGGACCCGCCACGTCCAGCAGGGTCACGCCCTCGTAGACCAGGATCGCGACGCGATGTGGGCCGGACACCGTTCATTGGTAACACACCGTTATCGCAGGCGGCGCCGTGTCCGGATACGAGGGGTTCCTGGCCGGACGAAGGCGGCGGCGGGCGCCCGCCGGTCGGCAGCATGGACCGTCCGACATCCGCACCTCACGAAAGCCGGAGGACATGCCAGAGGTCATCGCGGGACTGCGAGTTCCGGACACCGCGGCGGTCGCGGAGGCGACCCGGATCGTTCAGGAGATGGTCAGCCCCGCCTTCTACCACCACTCCCGGCGGGTCTTCCTGTTCGGCCTGATACACGCCGAGCAGCTCGGCGTGGACCCGGATCCGGAACTGCTCTACCTCGCGTCCATCTTCCACGACTCGGGTCTCCTGATGCCGTTCTCCGACGTCGAGCAGCGCTTCGAGGTCGACGGCGCCGACCACGCCCGCGCGTTCCTCGTCGAGCGGGGCTTCCCAGCGGCCGCCGTCGAGACCGTGTGGGCGGCGATCGCGCTGCACACCACGCCCGGCATCCCGGTCCGGATGGCGCCGGAGATCGCGACCACCCAGCTCGGCGTCCTGACCGACGTGCTCGGGTTCGGTCTGGACGGACTGGAACGGGGTCAGGTGGACGAGATCCTCGCCGTACACCCGCGGGGTGATTTCAAGAACGACTTCCTGCGCGGCACCCTCGAGGGGCTCCGGAACCGCCCGGATACCGTCAACGGCACCGTGAACTCCGACGTGCTCGCGCACTTCGTCCCCGACTTCCGGCGCACGACGATGGTCGACCGCGTCCTCCTCTCCCCCTGGAAGAGCTGACCGACATGAAAGCGATCACGGTACGAGACCGTGCGGCGGGCGTCGGCGGCCTCGCCATGACCGACATGCCGTACCCCCACGCCGCGGAGAACGACGTCATCGTCCGCGTACACGCGGCCGGCTTCACTCCCGGAGAGCTCGACTGGCCGGCCACCTGGACCGACCGTGCCGGCCGCGACCGGACGCCGAGCATCCCCGGGCACGAGCTGTCCGGCACCGTGGTCGAGCTCGGCTACGGCACGACGGGGCTCACCGTGGGCCAGCGGGTGTTCGGCCTCACCGACTGGGCCCGCGACGGATCACTGGCCGAGTACACCGCGGTGGAGGCGCGCAACCTCGCGCCCCTCGCGGCCGACATCGACCACACCGTGGCGGCCGCACTGCCGATCTCCGGGCTGACCGCCTCGCAGGCGCTGTTCGACCACGGCCGCCTCGCAACCGGCCAGACCGTGCTCGTCCACGGCGCCGCAGGTGGCGTCGGCTCGATGGCCGTCCAGCTCGCGCGCGAGGTCGGCGCCCGCGTGATCGCCACGGGCCGGGCCGACGACCGGGACGTCGCCGTCGGGCTGGGCGCGCAGGCCTTCGTCGACCTGGCCGTCGACGACCTGCGCGAGGTCGGCGAGGTGGACGTGGTGCTCGACGTCATGGGTGGCGACGTCCTCGAGCGGTCGACCGACCTGGTGCGCCCCGGCGGCACCCTCGTCAGCATCGCCGCGCCGCCGAAGGTGCAGCCCAAGCACGGACGGGCCGTCTTCTTCGTCGTCGAACCCGACCGCGTCCGGTTGAGCGACCTGGCCGAGCGGGTCCGGTCCAGGCGACTGAACCCCGTCGTCGGCGCCGTGCGACCGCTGTGCGAGGCGCCGTCCGCGTTCGCCCGCGACCGCCGTACACCGGGCAAGACGATCATCCAGGTCACCGAGCCGAGCGGACGCGCCTGCCCAAGCTGATCATCATCGACGCCACGGCCAAGGGTTGCGGCGCCACGTCCGGGAGTGGATGAGGCCGACCGCGAGCACGCCCAGCGCCAGCGCCGACCAGCCCGCCAGCGGGTGGCGCGGCACGTGCGCGAAGTGCCAGAACAGGGCCGCACCGACCAGCATCACCCAGCCGGTGAGCACGTTGACGGCGGCCGAGTCGGCGAACGGGCCCGGGTTGCGGCCGTCACCCGTGCTGCCGGCCACGAAGTAGGGCAGGCCGTTGCCGCCCCAGAAGCCCGCCAGGAATGCGAGCAGCAGCGTCGTGGTCACGGCGCCACCGCCCGCACGCGCAGCAACGGGAGCAGCACCCCGTCGACCAGGTGGGTGAGGAACCCGTCGTCGAGCGGCTCGCCGGTGACGAACGCCCGGGAGAACAGCATCGCGGAGCCGACCTCGGCGAGCAGCGCCCGGTCGACGCCGGCGGGCAGCTCGCCCCGGGCCACCGCGCGGTCGATGGCCGGGTCGAAGGCCCGCCGCTTGTCGTCGATCATCCGCGCCCGCACGACGCCGGCGAGCTCGCCGTCGTGGTGCATCGCGGTCAGGAGGCCGAGCAGCAGGCCCGCGTCCTGGCCGGTCAGCGAGTCGCGCATCGCCCGCATCCGGCCGAGCAGGTCGTCGCGCAGGTTGCCCGGGTCGGGCTCCGTCGGCTCCTCGCCCGTCGCCTGCGCGGTGCGCCGCTGGATCGCGGTCACCACCAGCTCGGCCTTGCCCGGCCAGCGCCGGTAGATCGTCGCCTTGCTTGCCTTCGCCCGGACAGCGACCGCGTCCATCCGGATCCGGTCGTAGCCGACCTCGGCCAGCAGCTCCAACGTCGCCGCGAGGATGGCCTCCTCGCGCGCCTCTCCCCCGACCACGGCACGCTCCCTCAGGTGAACGAAACGGTTTCGTTCACCATAGCGCCCGCTCAGCGGTGGGGCAAGGACCAGCGGTCCACCGCCCAGCCGGCGACCTGCTACCCCACCCGCAGCCCGGCGGTGTCGGCGAACCGGGGAATCCAGCGAAGCCGCGTACGCAGCGTCGAGGGTGGCCTGGGCGTACGGCGAACAGGTCGTCAGCACGCGGCGTGCCACCGCGACCGCCGCGGCCTGCGCGGACGCGCGACGCTGCGCCCGCGCGTCGAAGCGGTAAGGCGCGCAGTCGCGTTGTAGACGGCGGCGTGCACGAAGCCTAGATAGAGCAGCCCTTCAATGGGCCGTCGCCCACCGGAGTGACCGGCGCTAGGCCTTGGGGAACCAGAGGCCGATCTCGCGCTTCGCGCTGTCCGGGGAGTCCGACGCGTGCACCAGGTTCTCGCGGTTGGAGTTCGCCAGGTCGCCCCGGATCGTGCCGGCGGCGGCCTTGCGGGCGTCGGTCGCGCCGACCAGCGTGCGGACGACCTCGATCGCGCTGTCGCCGCTGAGGATCAGGGCGACCAGCGGGCCGCCGGTCATGAACTCCTTCAGCGGCGGGTAGAACGGCTTCTCGACGTGCTCGGCGTAGTGCGCGTCAGCGAGCTCCGCGTCCATCTCGCGCTTGACCAGCACGTCGATGTTGAGGCCCTTGCGCTCGAAGCGGCTGAGGATCTCTCCGACGAGGCCGCGGCGGACCGCATCGGGCTTGATCAGCACGAGCGTGCGCTCGACCGGGACGCTGGACACGTTGAACACCCTCCTGATGTTGGGGGTTCAGCCTACCGATGGGCGATCACCCGCCTCCGGCCGGCTCTTCCCTCGGTGGCCGCGCGGGGCCTAGCCTTCTTGGTGACTCAGGGGAGGTCCACTGTGGCGAACGGCAACCGCCGCCCGCTCGCACCGGTCAGGAAGCTGTTCGCCGCGGTGCTGGGCACCTGCGCGCTGTTCGTGGTGCTGTTCGGGATCGGGATGCAGAGCCTGGCGATCGTCGCGCTCGGCATCGCGCTGATCGTCCTGTCCGTCGGGCTCGTGCTGGTCAACGCGATCCGCGGCGGTGAGCGGGCCTGGGTAGCCGGCACCGCGCACGTGCACAGCGTCTCCGAGCCACCGGCGTCAGCGGTGTTCGGGCGGTGCGAGCTGCAGGTCCTGATCGACGCGCCCGGCGTGCCGGGTCGCCTGGTCCGGATGCGCGACCCGCGGGTGCCCGTCGCCAAGTGGCCCGACGTGGGTGCCAGCCTGCCGATCACGGTGGCCATCGACGACCCGCGGCACATCCGGATCCGCTGGGACGAGGTGCTGACCCACGCCGAGGCGGCCCTGGCCCGCGACGTCGACCTGGGCGCCTTCGACGATGAGACCGAGGTCCGCCCGCGCCCCGACGACGGCTACGCCGCGGAGCCGGTGGAGACCATCGAGACGACGACCGCGGACCTGACCGAGGAGCTGAGCGGCCTGCGCGAGCCGGCGGAGCCGGTGGTGGTGCACCAGACCCCGGGCGGCCCGATCGTGGTCGAGGGCACGCTGGTCGACCCGCCGGACAACCCACCACTGGCCCGCCGCGCGCCACGGCCGAGTCCACGCAGGACGCGCGCGGAACGAGCGGCAAGGACAGAGGCATCCGGGGGTACGGCGACCGCCACCGCCCCGCCACCCGCGCCCGAGATGCCGGAACAGCGCGGAGCCGCCCGGCCGGACACGGCGGAGGCGGACGACGAGGTGTTCGACCAGGACGCCGACTGGGCCGAGCCGTTGTTCACGGAACGCCGGATGAGCCGACCCGCCTCCCCGAGCCGAGGCTCCGCGGACGCCGGAGCCGAGGCCCGCTCAGAGCCCGACCCGGCCGCCGAGGCGCGCTCAGAGCCTGGTCCGGACGCGGAGACCGAGGCCCGCTCGGAGCCCGGCTCGCAAGCGGGGGCTGCCGCCCATCCAGCGGCCGAGACCGAGACCCACTCCGACCCGGAGGCGGAGGCCACGGCCCGCCCGGACGCCGACGCCACGGCCCGCACGGATTCGGCGGCCGAGGCGGTCTCCGGCGTCGAAGGGAACGACGCCCGTCTCGACGACGGGGAGACGACCGCGACCCGATCCGAGCCCGCCGCTGCCGAAGGCGAGAAAGACGCCGCCGCGGCCGACGCCAAGGTTGCGCCCGACAGCGATGAAACCGGCACGACCGGGACCCCCTCCGAGCCCGGCACCGACGCGGCCGCCGTCTCGGAGCCGACGGCCTCGGCCCGCCCAGCCCGGAACGGCGCCGATGGTGACGACGACGTCTTCGCCGACCTGTTCACCGCGTACCCGAGCGCTCGCCCCGGCGCCACCGGCGCGACCATCCACGGGGTCGGCCTCACCTTCCTGGTCCGCGACCTGGCCGCGTCGATCGCGTTCTACCGCGACATGCTCGGCTTCCAGGAGATCGACAGCGGGGAGCACAACGCGGTGCTGGCATCCGGCGACACCCGGATGGTGCTCCGCGAGATCAAGGACGCCTCACCCGTCAACCGCCGGCTGGTGCACCTCAACCTCGAGGTCGGCGACGTGATGACGGTGTACGAGGACCTGCGCGCGAAGGGCGTCCGCTTCACCTACCCGCCCCGGGTGGTCAACCGCGGCGCGAAGCTGGAGCTCTGGGCGGCCGCGTTCCGCGACCCCGACGGCCACGGCATCGCGATCACGCAATGGCGCAGCCGGGCGACGACCTGACGCCCTAGGCGAGGATCGACCGCCGGACGTAGAGGACGTAGACCCAGACGAGCCCGAAGATCAGCCCGAGGGCGAACAGCGTCCAGTGGAAGAACCCGCCGAGCAGCAGCAGCCCCTGCACGACGGTGCCGGCCGTCCACGCCCACGGCCGGCGCAGCATCCCGCACAGCACGAAGCAGATCACGGTCAGCGCGACCAGGGTCGTGATGGCCGCGGGCCCGGCACCGTCCCCGAGCACCCGGATCGGCAGGATCGCCAGCAGCAGCACGACGCCCTGCAGGCCCAGCGCCGCGGCACCCATGCCCCGCACCGCTCCGGCCGGGTTCCGCAACCCGGACGGCTTGTAGCCGGGCGGCACCTCGTCGCCCTGAGCGGGCGGCGTCGTCGGTTGGTTGTCCGTCATCGCTTCAACAACGTCCGTGCCTCGGCCACGGTGATGACCGAACCTGTCACCAGCACACCTACCCCACTCAACTCACCCTCGACGTCGCTCTCGGCCAGCACCACGGCGGCCTCGATGGCGTCGGGCATCGTCGCCGCGGTCTCGACCCGCTCGGGGCCGAACACCTCGGCCGCCAGGGCCGCGAGCTCGTCGACCGGCATCGCCCGCGGTGAGTTGTTCCGCGTGACCACCACCGCGTCGACGACCGGCTCGAGCAGGTCGAGGATGCCGGCCACGTCCTTGTCGGCCAGCACCGCGACGACCGCGACGAGCTTGCTGAACGCGAACTCCTCCTGCAGCGCGGTCACCGTCGCGGCCATGCCGTGCGGGTTGTGCGCGCCGTCGAGCAGGATCGTCGGCGCGTTGCGGACCCGCTCCAGCCGGCCCGGCGACGACGTGGCCGCGAAGCCCTCGCGCACGGTCTCCACGTTGAGCTGCCGGTCCGCGCCGGCGCCGAGGAACGCCTCGACGGCGGCCAGGGCCAGCGCCGCGTTCTGCGCCTGGTGCGCGCCGTGCAGCGGCAGGAACACCTCGTCGTACTCGCCGCCCAGGCCCTGCAATGTCAGCACCTGACCGCCGACGGCGAGCGAGCGGCGCAGCACCCCGAACTCCCCGCCCTCGCGGGCGATCGTGGCGCCGACCTCGGCACAGCGTTCCAGCAGCGGCCGGGCGGCGTCCTCGGGCTGCGCGGCGGTGATCACCGTGGCGCCCTTGTGGATGATGCCGGCCTTGGCCCAGGCGATCTCCTCGATCGTCTCCCCGAGCCACTCGGTGTGGTCGAGCCCGATCGGCGTGATCACGCAGACGCCGGCCTGGATCACGTTGGTCGAGTCGTCGGCGCCGCCCAGCCCGACCTCGACGACCGCGACCTCCACGGGCGCGTCGGCGAACGTCGCGAACGCCAGCGCGGTGGTCATGTCGAAGTAGGTCAGCGGCTCCTCGTGCCGCTCGTCGACCAGCGCGGCCAGCGGCTCGACCTCGCGGTAGATCGACACGAACCGGTCCTCGGACACCGGCTCGCCGTCGAGGGTGATCCGCTCCCGCACCGTCTCCAGGTGCGGGCTCGTGTAGCGCCCCGTGTGGATGCCGAAGGCCCGCAGCAGCGAGTCGATCATCCGGGCGGTCGAGGTCTTGCCGTTGGTGCCGGTCAGATGGATCGAGGGGTACGCCCGTTGCGGCGAGCCCAGCAGGTCGAGCAGCTCCTCGATCTTGCTGAGGTCGAACACCATCCGGATGTTGCCGCGCGCCTCGAGCGCGGCGTCCACCTCTTGGAACTCGGTCATGCCGCCGCCTCCCTCCGGTCGGCGGAGCATGACCGAAGTCGGCTGAGCTGACCGCGCTCGCTTCGCTCGCTCATGACAGCGCCGCCAGGGCCGCACCGATCCGGGCCAGGTCGGCCTCGGCGGTGGCCAGCCGTTCCTTGATCTTGTTGACCACGTGCTCGGGCGCCTTGCCGACGAACGCCTCGTTGCCGAGCTTGGCCCGGCACTGCGCGGCCTCCTTCTCGGCGGCGGCGCGGTCCTTCTCGAGCCGGGCCCGCTCGGCCGCGACGTCGATCGCGCCGCGGGTGTCGAGCCCGACCCGCACACCACCGGCGACGGAGAGCGTCGCGGACGCCGCGAACTCGGCGCCGGCCTCGTCGAGGCGGGCCAGCGACCGGATCAGCCACTCGTGCGGCGCGACCACGCCGAGCCCGTCGAGCCGCGCCGCGACCCGCTGCGCCGGGCGCAGGCCCTGGTCGGAACGGAACCGGCGGATCTCGGTGACCACCCGCTGCAGCGCGTCCACCTCGGCCTCGGCGGCGTCGTCGACCAGCGCCTTGTCGAGCTGCGGCCAAGCCGCCCGGGCCACGGTGCCGGCGCCGTTCAGCGCGATCCACAGCTCGTCGGTTACGAACGGGATGACCGGGTGCAGCAGCCGCAGCAGCTGGTCGAGCACGTGGCCGAGGACCCGCCGCGTGGCGTCGGCGGCCGGGCCGCCGGCGGCCAGCACCGGCTTGCTCAGCTCGACGTACCAGTCGCAGACGTCGTCCCAGGCGAAGTGGTAGAGCAGGTCACAGATCTTGGCGAACTCGAACCGCTCGAACTGCTCGTCGACCTCGTCGACCACGTGCTGCAGCCGCGAGAGGATCCACCGGTCGGTGGTCGACAGCTCGGTCGGCAGCGGCCCGTCGACGTGGGCGCCGTTCATCAGCGCGAACCGGGTGGCGTTCCAGAGCTTGTTGCAGAAGTTGCGGGAGCCCTGGCACCACTCCTCGCTGACCGGCACGTCCTGGCCGGGGTTGGCGCCGCGGGCCAGCGTGAACCGGGTCGCGTCGGCGCCGAAGCGGTCCATCCAGTCGAGCGGGTCGACGACGTTGCCGAACGACTTCGACATCTTCTTGCCGTGCTCGTCGCGGACCATGCCGTGCAGCGCGATCACGTCGAACGGCTGCTTGCCGTCCATCGCGTACAGGCCGAACATCATCATCCGGGCGACCCAGAAGAACAGGATGTCGTACCCGGTGACGAGCACGCTGGTCGGGTAGAAGCGCGCGAGGTCCGGGGTCTGCTCGGGCCAGCCGAGGGTGGAGAACGGCCACAGGCCGCTCGAGAACCAGGTGTCGAGGACGTCCGTGTCCTGCTCCCAGCCGTCGCCGGGCGGCTCCTCGTCGGGGCCGACGCAGCGCACCTCGCCGTTCGGGCCGTACCAGACCGGGATCCGGTGTCCCCACCACAGTTGGCGCGAGATGCACCAGTCGTGCATGTTGTCGACCCAGGCGAAGTAGCGCTTCGACATGTCCTCGGGGTCGATCCGCACCCGGCCGTCGCGCACCGCGTCGCCGGCCGCCTTCGCGAGCGGGCCGGTGTTGACGAACCACTGCAGCGACAGCCGCGGCTCGACGGTGGTGCGGCAGCGGGAGCAGTGCCCGACCGCGTGCACGTACGGCCGCTTCTCCGCGACGATCCGCCCCTGCTCGCGCAGCGCCGCGACGACCGCGGGCCGGGCCTCGTACCGGTCGAGCCCCTCGAACGGCCCGGGCACGGTGATCACGCCGCGCTCGTCCATCATCGTGATGCTCGGCAGGTCGTGCCGCTGGCCGATCTCGAAGTCGTTGGGGTCGTGCGCCGGGGTCACCTTGACCGCGCCGGTGCCGAACGCCGGGTCGACGTGCTCGTCCGCGACCACCGGGATGCGCCGGCCGGTCAGCGGCAGCTCGACCTCGGTGCCGATCAGGTGCCGGTAGCGCTCGTCGTCGGGGTGCACCGCGACCGCGGTGTCGCCGAGCATCGTCTCCGCGCGGGTGGTGGCGACGACGATCTCGTCGCTGTAGCGGATCGAGACCAGCTCGCCCTCGTCGTCGGTGTGCACGACCTCGATGTCGCTGAGCGCGGTGAGGCAACGCGGGCACCAGTTGATGATCCGGTTGGCGCGGTAGATCAGGCCGTCGTCGTACAACTTCTTGAACATGGTCTGCACGGCCCGGGACAGGCCCTCGTCCATGGTGAAGCGCTCGCGGCTCCAGTCGACCGAGTCGCCGAGCCGGCGCATCTGGCCGAGGATCGCGCCGCCGGACTCGGCCTTCCACTGCCAGACCCGCTCGACGAACCGCTCCCGGCCCAGGTCGTGCCGCGACAGGCCCTCCTGGCCGAGCTGACGCTCGACGAGGTTCTGGGTGGCGATGCCGGCGTGGTCCATGCCCGGCAGCCAGAGCGCCTCGTAGCCCTGCATCCGACGGCGGCGGACCAGCGCGTCCATCAGGGTGTGCTCGAAGGCGTGGCCCATGTGCAGGGAGCCGGTCACGTTGGGCGGCGGGATGACGATCGTGAAGGGCGGCTTGTCGCTGGCCACGTCAGCCGTGAAGACACCGTCGGCTACCCACGCCTCGTAACGCCGACTCTCTACGTCCGCCGGCGTGTACTGCGCCGGTAGGGTCGGGTTGGCGAGCGCGCTGGGCTCCGGTGTCTCGGTCACCCGTGAAGTCTACGGAGCGATCCGGGTGACCCCGCATGCGACCACCGGGTGTTCCGTTACGGTGGCGTGCATGTCGAACGACCGATTCACGGCCGCCGAGCAGGACGAGCCGATCGATGTCACGCCGCCTGTCTGGGCGGCGTCGCCGGACGGCCCGGACGACGACGAGGGTCCCCGCCCACCGCTGTCCCGGCGCCGGAAGATCGTGCTGGCCTCGGTCGCGGCGGTCGGCGTCGCGGGGCTGGCCGCGGTCGGCATCTGGGGTGGCCGGATCATCTCCCAGCAGGACACCACGATGTCCACGCCGCCGGCGGTGGCCGGGCTCCAGCTCAACAGCAGCGCCGACGCGGCCGCGACGGCCGATGACCTCAAGGCGGCGTTCGCCGCCGGCATCGACCTGAAGGAGACGGTGGGCGCGGTCTACACGGACCCGGCGGCGGCCGACCGCAGCGTCCTCTTCTTCGGGGGTACGGCGTTGCTGTGGTCACCGGAGAAGGACCTGGACACGCTCTTCGGCCTGGTCGGCGACGAGTCGGGCGCGGTCGCCGGGGTGAAGGACGTGCCCGCCGGCGAGCTCGGCGGCGTCATGAAGTGCGGGACCACCGCGGTCGACGGCGGCGGCAACATGGCGGTGTGCGGCTGGGCCGACCACGGCGCGACCGGGATGGCTCTTTTCCCCTCGCGTTCCGCGGACGAGGCGGCCGGCCTGATGCGCCAGATCCGCGACGCCGTGCAGGTCCGCGACTGAGGTTCTGATGTGCTGCCCCGGCTCCGGCCGGGGCACCCGAAATACAATTAGGGGCCACCTCGACGAGGTGGCCCCTAATAGGAAGATGTCCGGCGGTGTCCTACTCTCCCACACCCTCCCGGGTGCAGTACCATCGGCGCTGGAGGGCTTAGCTTCCGGGTTCGGAATGTTTCCGGGCGTTTCCCCTCCGCCATGACCGCCGTAACTCTATCGACATATCAAACAACCGATCGCGCTCCATAGCAGCGTGGTGTTTGTTTGTCGGGAGTTGCACAGTGGACGCGTAGCAGCTTTGTAGGTCAAGTCCTCGGCCTATTAGTACCGGTCAACTGAACCCGTTACCGGGCTTACATTTCCGGCCTATCAACCCAGTGGTCTAGCTGGGGGCCTTACCCACCCGAAGGTGGTGGGATACCTCATCTTGAAGCAGGCTTCCCGCTTAGATGCTTTCAGCGGTTATCCCTTCCGAACGTAGCTAACCAGCCGTGCCCCTGGCGGGACAACTGGCACACCAGAGGTTCGTCCGTCCCGGTCCTCTCGTACTAGGGACAGCCCTTCTCAAGTATCCTACGCGCACGGCGGATAGGGACCGAACTGTCTCACGACGTTCTAAACCCAGCTCGCGTACCGCTTTAATGGGCGAACAGCCCAACCCTTGGGACCTGCTACAGCCCCAGGATGCGACGAGCCGACATCGAGGTGCCAAACCATCCCGTCGATATGGACTCTTGGGGAAGATCAGCCTGTTATCCCCGGGGTACCTTTTATCCGTTGAGCGACACCGCTTCCACATGCCGGTGCCGGATCACTAGTCCCGACTTTCGTCCCTGCTCGACCTGTCAGTCTCACAGTCAAGCTCCCTTGTGCACTTACACTCAACACCTGATTGCCAACCAGGCTGAGGGAACCTTTGGGCGCCTCCGTTACTCTTTAGGAGGCAACCGCCCCAGTTAAACTACCCACCAGACACTGTCCCTGAACCGGATCACGGTCCGAAGTTAGATACCCGAATCAACCAGAGTGGTATTTCAAGATTGCCTCCACCTGTACTGGCGTACAAGCTTCACCGGCTCCCACCTATCCTACACAAGCTAACTCAGATACCAATGTCAAGCTATAGTAAAGGTCCCGGGGTCTTTCCGTCCTGCCGCGCGTAACGAGCATCTTTACTCGTAATGCAATTTCGCCGGGCCTGTGGTTGAGACAGTAGGGAAGTCGTTACGCCATTCGTGCAGGTCGGAACTTACCCGACAAGGAATTTCGCTACCTTAGGATGGTTATAGTTACCACCGCCGTTTACTGGCGCTTAAGTTCTCCGCTTCGCCCCGAAGAGCTAACAGGTCCCCTTAACGTTCCAGCACCGGGCAGGCGTCAGTCCATATACATCGAATTACTTCTTCGCATGGACCTGTGTTTTTAGTAAACAGTCGCTTCCCCCTGGTCTCTGCGGCCATACCACGCTCCACAAGCGTGTTGCTTCACGTGTCCGGCCCCCCTTCTCCCTAAGTTACGGGGGCAATTTGCCGAGTTCCTTAACCACAGTTCGCCCGTCGCCTCGGTATTCTCTACCTGACCACCTGTGTCGGTTTGGGGTACGGGCCGCTAAGAACTCGCTAGAGGCTTTTCTCGGCAGCATAGGATCACTGACTTCACCTGAATCGGCTCGGCATCACGTCTCACCCATCGTGCACCACGGATTTGCCTATGGTGCGGGCTACACGCTTACCCCGGCACAACCACCGGCCGGGATCAGCTACCTTCCTGCGTCACCCCATCGCTTGACTACTACCCACCAGGTTCCCACGCTCCCCACCCTCCGCCCGAAGGCATTGGATGGCTTGGGTGGTTAGCACAGTAAGGTTCATCAGGGTCGCTCTTTCGCGGGTACGGGAATATCAACCCGTTGTCCATCGACTACGCCTCTCGGCCTCGCCTTAGGTCCCGACTCACCCAGGGCGGATTAGCCTGGCCCTGGAACCCTTGGTCATCCGGCGGAAGGGTTTCTCACCCTTCTTGCGCTACTCATGCCTGCATTCTCACTCGC
>NZ_JBFAIU010000018.1:0-47657 GCF_040654855.1 Asanoa sp. NPDC050611 | reverse complement strand
GGCGTTGCGGGCGCGGATCAGCGCCACCGTCGCCGGCCTCACGTCGCTCTATGCCGGCTGATCCCCGGCGGTCAGCACGATCTTGCCGCGCAGCCCGCCCGCCTCGGCGCGGCGGTGTGCCTCGGCGGCCTCGGTCAGCTGCAGTGTGGCCGCGACCCGGGTGCGCAGCTCGCCCGCGGCCGCCAGCGCCACCAGCTCGGCCAGCACGGCGCGGTCGACGTGGATGAGCTGAAGGTGCGTGCGGATGCCGCGGGCGGGGTCGGCCGGCGGAGTCGGCCGCGTCGTGACGACGACGCCGCCGTCCTTGACCGCCGCGAGCGCCGGGTCGCCGAGCGGGACCGCGTCCAGCACGGCCTGGACCGGGCCGATCGAGCCCAGGTCGGCGGCGCGCGGGACCACCTCGGCGGCACCGAGCGCGCCGACCCAGGCCTCGTCGTCGTGGGTGCTGAGGGCGAGCACGCGGTGGCCGCGCCGGACCGCGAGCTCGGTCGCGAACCCGCCGACGCCACCGCTGGCACCGGTCACGAGCACCGTCGCGGGCTCGTCGAGCGACAGCATCTCGAGCGCCTGGTGCGCGGTGACGGCGTTGAGCGGCAGCGTGGCCGCGGCGGCGGCGTCGAGGCCGTCGGGCAGCGGGACGAGCCACTCGGCGTCAGCGGCCACGTATTCGGCGTAGGTGCCGGGCGTGCCGCGGGTCAGGTACCACGGGACCATGCCGACGACGCGGTCGCCGACCCGCAGGTCGGTGACGCCGGCGCCCACCTCGGCCACCTCGCCGGCGACGTCCCAGCCGGGCAGGAAGGGCGGCGGCACCGGGCCGCCGGGAATCATGCCGACCCGGGCGGCGAGGTCGGCCGGCTGGACGCAGACCGCCCGCACCCGCACCACGACCTGCCCGGGCCCGGCCTGCGGATCAGGCAGCTCCGTCACCCGCAGCCCGTCAGGTCCACCAAGCTCCGCTACCACGACGCCATACATCGGTCCAGTATGGAGCTCGCCGGCGGGTGGCGAAAGGCCATCCTGGTGACGGACCTAATAGGACAGTTGATTCGCTACCGGGCCAGCGGCGGCGTGCGGCCGTCGAACCAGTTGTCGGCGGCCTGGGCCGTGGGCGTCTCGCGGTCGCCGACGATGCGCAGGTCGTCGAGCGCCGCCAGCTGCGCCGCGGTGAGCGTCAGCTCGGCGGCGGCCGCGTTCTCGGCGACGTACGCCGGGTGACCGGGATCGGCACGACGTCCGGGGCCTTGGCCAGCAGCCAGGCGAGCGCGACCTGGCCCGGCTTGGCGCCGAGCTCCGCGGCGATCGCCCGTACGACGTCGACCGTGTTCAGGTTCTGCCGCAGGTTCTCGTCGGAGTAGCACGGGATGCCGCGCCGGAAGTCGTTGGCGGGCAGGTCGGCCGTCGACGAGATCGCCACGGCCAGGATCTCGCGCTCGATGTCGCGTGTCCACAGTGACCACTCGGTCTGTAGCGCGGTGATCGGGTGCACCGCGGCCGCCCGGCGCAGCGTGTCCGGGTGCGCCTCGGACATCCCGAGGTGCCGGACCTTGCCCTCGCGGACCAAGTCGGCCATCGCGCCGATGGTCTCCTCGATCGGGGTGTCCGGGTCGATCCGATGGATGTAGTAGATGTCGACGTAGTCGGTCCGCAGGCGGCGCAGGGACCGCTCGATCCGTTCGCGCACGTAGGCCGGCGAGCCGTCGACGCGGTACGACGGCGCCGGCACCCGTGACATCGCCCGCGCGGCCGGTGTCGACGCGCGGTTGATCACGCGCTATTTCGGCTCCAAGGAACAGCTCGCGGAAGTGGTGGATGAGCTGTTCGCGAAGACGCTGCTGCTGACACCGGAGCACGCGGCGGAGGCGGCGACCGACCTGCTGACGGCGGACCCGCCGGCCCGCGACGGCATGATTTTGACGCTGCGTTCGGCGGCGAACCCGCGGGCGGCGGAGATCATGCGCGAGCACGTGGAACGGCACTATCAGCGCGAGCTGGCGGACGGCCTGCCGGGCTCGGACCGCGCCGGCCGCGCCGCGCTGCTGATCGCCATCTGCGCCGGCGTCCAGCTCATGCGCAACGTGTTGCACGACTCGGCGTTGACCGACGGCGAACACCTGGCGCCCTACCTGACGAAGGCGCTGAGCGCGGTGGCGGCCGAGAGCGGGTGACCCCGCCTCAGGGCAGCCGGGCGACGCCTCCCACGGACGCGCTCTGCGTCGGGTTGTCGGCGAAGTCGGTCGGGTCGCCGGGCTCGGGGCGCCATCGCGGCACCCACACGACGCCGGGCTCGACCAGCTCGAGGCCGTCGAAGAAACGCGCGACCTGGTCCCGCGGGCGCGGGAAGAGCTGGCTCGCGGTGTCGCGCTTGTAGAGGTCCTTGGCGTCCTCGAGCTGCGCCGCGCGTTCGGGCATGCCGTCGACCGAGCCGTGTGAGAGCACGAGGTGGCTGCCGGGCGGCAGGGCGCTCACGAACGTGCGGACGAGGCCGGTGGCGAGGTCGTCGTCGGGGACGAAATGCAGGACCGCGCACAGCAACAGGCCGACCGGCTGGTCGAAGTCGAGCGCCCGGCGCACCTCCGGATGGTCGAGGATCGACTGCGGCTCCCGCAGGTCCGCGCGGATCGCGGTGGCGTCGTCGTTGCCCTTGAGCAGGTCAAGGCTCTCCGACACGGCCACCGGGTCGATGTCGACGTAGACCACCCGGGCGCCGGGCGTCACGTCCTGGACCACCTCGTGGACGTTGCCCTCAGTGGGGATGCCCGAGCCGATGTCGAGGAACTGCGAGACACCGGCTTCGGCGACGTAACGCGCCGCCCGGCGCAGGAACGCCCGGTTGCTGCGGGCGCCGCCCGGTGCCATGGGAAACATCTCGATCATCTTCCGGGCGGCCTGCTGGTCGGCCGGGAAGTTGTGGGTGCCCCCGAGGAGGTAGTCGTAGATCCGCGCGGCGGTGGCGGGCTTGGTCGCACGGTCAGTTGTGGCGTCCACGACGTGGTCGTCCTCCGCTCGGTCCCATCGAACAGGGTTGGCGTCCACTATGCACCGAAGAGACGGGATCCGCTGCCCTGTGTCGGATCGGGCCCGGGCCGTTCGTAGTAGGGACGAGACCACGACCAAGGAGAGCATCGTGACCGCTGTCTACACCTTCGACGTCTTCGCCACCCTCGACGGCTACGGCGCCCACACCGGCGACTGGGGCGGCTACTGGGGCAAGCAGGGCCCTGAGCTGCTCGAACGCCGCGATGCCCTGTACCGCCAGGCCCAGCGCATGGTCTTCGGTGCCAACACCTACCGGGCGCACGCGCGGATGCTGGCCGCGAGCACCGAGGGGTCGCAGGAGCGTGACGCCTGGGTCACCCGGATGAGGAACCTCCCGGCCACGGTGGTGTCAAGCACGCTTGACGGCCCGCTCGACTGGCCGGACGCGACCGTCGTCAGCGGTGACCCCGCCGAGGTCGTCGCCCGGCTCAAGGCGGAGTCCGACGTGCCGTTGCGCTCGCACGGCAGCCTGTCGCTGAACCGGGCGCTGCTGGCCGCCGGCCTGGTCGACCGCGTCCAGGTGACGCTCTTCCCGGTGATCTGCGGGCGGACCGGCGCGGACCCGATCTTCAGCGGTGCGCCCGACTTCGACCTCGAACTCCTCGAGAGCCGCACGCTCGACGGCCACACCCAGGAGCTCGTCTACCGACCCACGCTGCGGTAGGGCCTGCCATACCCCGAAAGCCCCAGTCCGCCGTGTGTTGCCGCCCGGTCGTTTGCCGAAGGCTGATGGTCATGGGAAACAGGGTGGTCGACCTGGTCGGCGTGACGAAGACATATCCGGGCGGCGCCGGGGTGCGCGCGCTCGACGGGGTGTCGGTGGGGTTCGAGGCGGGCACGTTCACGGCGGTGATGGGGCCGTCGGGCTCCGGCAAGTCCACCTTGCTGCATTGCGCAGCCGGGCTCGACCGGCCCGACGACGGGCGGGTGCTGCTGGCCGGGCAGGAGATCGGCCGGCTGCGCGAGCCGAAGCTCACCGAGATCCGCCGCGGTCTGGTCGGGTTCGTCTTCCAGTCGTACAACCTGCTCGACTCGTTGTCGCTCTGGCACAACGTGCTGCTGCCGCAGCGACTCGCCGGGGTGCGGCCCGATAAGGCGTGGACACGTGAGGTGATGCGCCGGGTCGGCCTGGCCGGGCGCGAGAACGACCGGCCGGCCCAGCTGTCCGGCGGGCAGCGGCAGCGGGTCGCACTGGCCCGGGCGCTCGCGGCCAGACCGCAGGTGATCTTCGCGGACGAGCCCACCGGCGCGCTCGACCTGGCCACCGGGCGCGAGGTGCTCGGCCTGCTGCGCGAGGCGGTCGACGACCTGGGCACCACGATCGTGATGGTGACCCACGACCCGGCGGCCGCCGGCTGGGCGGACCGCGCGGTGTTCCTGGCCGACGGCCGCGTGGTGACCGCGCTGGACAGCCCCTCCGCCGAGCAGGTCGCGGCGCGGATGACGGCGGTGAGCGCCCGATGATGCGGCTCGCTCTCGGCACGCTCCGGCAACACCGCGGTGCGTACGCCGGCACACTGCTCGCGGCGATGCTCGCCGTCGCCCTGCTCGCCGGCGGCGGGCTGTTGCTCTTCTCGGTGCTCACCGCGAAGCCGCCGGCCGACCGGTTCGCCGCGACCACCCTGGTCGTCTCGGGCAGCCGCGAGGTGAGCGTCACGACCGAGACGACGAAGCACAAGAAGGAGGGCAAGACCAAGGTCAAGCGCAAGACGAAGGCCGAGCGGCTGACCGGCGCGGGCACGCTGCCGGCCGACCTGGCCGGGCGGATCGCGGCGGTGCCGGGCGTGACCAGGGTCGTCGCCGACGCCGCGTTCCCGGTCCGGGTGTCGGGGCCGGACGGCGTGCCGGTGCGCGGCGCCGACGACGCTCCGGTGATCGGCCACGGCTGGCAGTCTGCGGCGCTCACGCCGTACGCGTTGCGAACGGGAAAGGCGCCCGTCCACGGCGAGGCGGTGATCGACGCCGACCTGGCCGCCCGCGGCCGGATCAAGGTCGGCGATCGGCTGCTCGTGACCAGCCGGACCGGAGAGCGGCCGGTGCGGGTCAGCGGCATCGCGGCGCCGCCCGGCCGCGACGGGCTGGCCGCGCAGGGCGCGCTGTTCCTGGCCGACGACGAGGTCGCCGCGGCCTCCGGCCTGACCGGCCCGACCGCACTCGGCGTGTTCGGGACGCCGGGGATCGACCTGGGCGACGTCGGGGCCCCGGTCTACCGCGGGCCCGACCGGGTGCGGGCCGACCTGCCCGGTGCGCTGCCGGACTACATCGGGCCGATCTCCATCTTCGGCTTCGTCATCGGCATCACCGCCTTCGCCGCGGTCTTCGTGCTCACCGGCACGGTCACCCTCGGCGTGCGGCAGCGGCTGCGCGAGCTGGCCCTGCTGCGCACCGCCGGCGCCACGCCGCGCCAGCTGCGGCGGCTGCTCGGGCTGGAGAGCATCGTGCTGGCCGCGGTCGCCGCCGTGCCCGCCGTCCCGCTCGGCATCGTGTTCGCCCGCCTGGTCGCGGCCCGCTTCCAGACGCTCGGCGCGGTGCCCGCCCAGTTCGCGGTGCGGGTCAACGTGCCGGTCCTGCTGCTGGCCGCGGCCGCCGGCATGCTGGTCACCTTCGTGGCGGCCCGGATCGCGGCCCGCCGGGCGGTGCGCGTGGCGCCGACCCAGGCGCTCACCGAAACGGCCACCGCTCCGGCCGGCTCGCTGCTTCCCCGCCTACTGGTCGCGCTGGTCACGGCCGGCGGCGCGGTCGCGGTGCTGGCGTTCGTGCCGCTCGGTGGGCCGCTCGGGATGGGCATGAGCTTCGTGTCGTCGGCGCTGCTGCTGTGCGCGGTCGCCGCGATCGGGCCGTGGCTGGTCCGCCCGCTCACGCTGCTGGCCCGGCCGCTCGGGCTCGCGGGGCTGCTGGCCCGGACGGAGTACCGCCGGGTGGCCGCGGTCGCCGTGCCGCTCGTGCTGATGTTCGCGATCAACGCGACGATGCTGCTCAACAGCACCCTGCTCACCCGGCTGGCCGATCGGCAGCAGGCCGCCCGCAACGCACCGGCCACCGCGCAGGTCGCCGGGGCGCTGCCGCTGGCCACCGCGCGTCGGATCGCCGCCACACCCGGCGTCACCGGTGCCGCGGCTCTGCTGCCGACCCGGGTGATCACGGTCCAGGGCGGCAAGCCGGAGGACTACCCCGCGCAGGGCCTGCTCGCCGAGGGCGAGACCGCGATCGACCTGGCCGTCCGCTCCGGGCGCTTCGAGCCGGACGGCGCCGGTGCGAGCGAGGCGATGGCCCGGCAGCACGGCTGGCGGGTCGGGGACGTCGTGCCGCTGTGGCTGGCCGACGGCGAGCGGGTCGAGCTGAGGTTGACCATGGTGTACGCCCGGGACCGCGGTTTCGGCGACCTGGTGCTCCCGGCCGACCTGGTCGCCGCGCACGACCCGAAGGGACTGGTCAGCACGGTCGGGCTGCGCTACATCGGGGACGCGCCGGAGCTGCCCGGCCTGCGGGTCGTGCCGACCGCCGCCGCGGCCGCGGCCGGTGACGCCTCCGAGCAGCAGGGTGCCTGGGAGCTCATGGTGGTGATCTCGCTCGGCTTCACCGCGATCGCCGTGTTCAACACGGCCGCGATCGCCACGGCCGGCCGGCGGCGGGAGTACGCCGACCTGCGGCTCGCCGGCGCGACGGCCAGGCAGCTGCACCGGCTCGCGCTCGCGGAGGCGCTCGTGACGGTGGTCACCGGGCTGGTCCTCGGGGCGGCGGTCAGCGCGGTGGTGGTCGGTGCGTTCAGCACGGCCCAGGACGGCACGCTGCGCTGGATCGTCGACCCGGGGACGTACGCGGCGATGGCCGGCGGGGTCGCGGCGCTGGGCCTGCTCGCCGGCGTGCTGCCCGCCCGCCTGCTGATCCGCGGGCGAAACCTGGCGGCGACGCCGTGACCTGGCGGCTAGGCTTCACCGAGATGCGCCAAATGATCATGAGGACCGGACGGGCCCTGGCCTATCTGGCGACCGGCATGGTCACTGGGCCGATCGGGTTCGGGTGGAGCCTGGCCGCCGCGCTCGTCATCACGCTGACGTCGGTCACCCACCTCGGCGGGCACGCGTTCCTCGGTGCGGCCTGGGTCTCCCGGCGGCTCGCCGGGATCGAACGGCGCCGGGCGGGCTGGGTGCTCGGCGCGCCGATCGGCTCGCCCTACCTGCCGGTCACCGGCCATCGGCTGCGCGACCGGGTCGGCTCGGTCGCCCGGCAGCCGGCCTCCTGGCGCGACCTGGTGTGGCTGGTGCTGGACTTCCCGATCGGCCTGGTCACCGGGACCGCCGGGATCGTGGTCGCCGCGGTCGGGCTCGGCTCGGTGGTGGCGCCGGCGTGGGCGTGGGCGGTGCCCAACCCGCACGCGCCGTGGCCGATGAAGCCGCTGCTGACCACCACGCCGGGCCGGTTCGGGCTGGCCGTGATCGGTCTGGCGCTGTTGCCGGTGACGCTGTGGCTGGTGCGCGCCCTCGCCCGCGGGCCGGCCCGGCTGGCCGCGGCGCTGCTCTCTCCCGGGGAACACCGGCGGTTGGTCGACGAGGCCGCCCGGCTCGCCGAGACCCGCCGCCGGGTCGTCGACGCGCAGGCCGCCGAGCTGCGCCGGATCGAGCGTGACCTGCACGACGGCGCACAGGCCCGGATCGTGGCGGCCGGGATGACCCTCGCGCTCGCCGCCCGCAAGCTCCGCACCGACGGCAACGCCCGGCCGGACGTCGACCTCGCCCGGCGGCAACTCGACGACGCGCTCGGTGAGCTGCGCCGGCTGGTCCGGGGCATCCACCCGCCGATCCTCACCGATCGCGGCCTGCACGCGGCGTTGGCCGCGCTCGCCGGGGACAGCCCGTTCCCGGTGGCGTTGCGCGGCGACCCGGCGGCGCGATATCCGGCCGCCGTCGAGTCGGCCGCCTACTTCGTCGTCGCCGAGGGGCTCACGAACGCGGCCAAGCACGCCGGGGCGACCGCCGGGACGATCGACGTCGTCCGGGCCGGGGACACCGTCCGGGTCGAGGTCGCGGACGACGGCCGGGGCGGCGCCGACCCGACGGGCGCCGGGCTCGACGGGCTGCGGCGCCGGGTCGAGGCCCTCGACGGCACGCTGACCCTGACCAGCCCGCCCGGCGGGCCGACCGTCCTGAGAGCGGAACTCCCATGCGCATCGTGATCGCCGAAGACCTGCTCCTGCTCCGGGAAGGGATGGTGCGGCTGCTCACCGAGACCGGGCACACCGTGGTCGCGGCCGTCGACGACGCCGAGGCGCTCGTCGCCGCGGTCGAGGAGCACCGGCCGGACCTGTCCGTGGTCGACGTGCGGCTGCCGCCGGGGTTCCGCGACGAGGGGCTGCGGGCGGCGCTGCGGATCCGGGCCGGCGACCCGACCGCGAAGGTCCTGATCGTTTCGCAGTACGTGGAGCGGGCGTACGCGGCGGACCTGCTGGCCGACGGGCGCGGCGGAGTCGGCTACCTGCTCAAGGACCGGGTGACCGCGCTCGACGACTTCCTCGACGCAGCGGAGCGGGTCGCGGCGGGCGGCACCGCGATGGACCCGGAGGTGGTGCGCCAGCTGTTCAACCGCAGCGGCGGCCGCCAGGGCGTGGACGCGCTCACCGCGCGCGAGCGGGAGGTGCTCGGCCTGATGGCGCAGGGGCTGTCGAACTCGGCGATCTGTGCGCGGCTGGTGCTGGCCGCGGTGTCGGTCGAGAAGCACATCGGCAACATCTTCGCCAAGCTCCAGCTGCCGCCGTCGGACGACGCACACCGGCGGGTGCACGCCGTCCTCGCGTACCTCAACAGCTAGGTGCCGGTCAGGGCAGGACGGCCACGTGTTCGTAGAACTGCCGGATCTGGCGCACGACGGCCTCCAGCGCGTCGAAGTCCATGGGTTTGGTGACGAACGCGTTCGCGTGCTCCTGGTACATCTGGGTGACGTCGCGGATGTCGTCCGAAGTGGTCAGAATGATCACGGGGATCGCCTTCAGCCGCGGGTCGCGCTTGAGCTCGACCAGCGTCTCGCGGCCGTCCATCCGTGGCATGTTCAGGTCGAGCAGGATCACGTCGGGGCGCTCGGCCGGTCGCCCGACGGCGTCGCGGAGGTATGCCAATGCCTCCTCGCCGTCCGGGACCCGGTGCAGCGTCGCCGGTGTCGTGACGGTCTCGAGCGCCTCGCGGATCATCATCGCGTCGCCGTCGTCGTCCTCGACGATCAGGATCCGCAGCGGCCCTGCCTCGCGTGCCATCCGTCCTCCAACTGTGCTCTCGATGTCCGCGAGCCACCTAGTACCCAGTTTTGCCACGCAAGCATGCCAGGTGTGAAGGTGGCCGCATGCGGGCCACATCACGGGACGGCACTTCGATCGAGTACGTGGCACAGGGCGACGGACCACCGGTGGTGCTCGTGGGTGGTGGCCTCGACGACGGCACCGAGAACGTGCCCCTGGCGGCGGCCCTCGCTGACACGTTCACGGTCTACAACTACGCCCGGCGCGGCCGGGCCGGCAGTGGCAACACCCTGCCGTACGCGGTCGACCGGGAGATCGAAGACCTCGCGGCCCTCGTCGACGTGGCCGGCGAGCGGGTCGGCGTGCTCGGGGTGTCCTCCGGTGCGATGTTCGCGCTCGAGGCGGCGGCGGCCGGTGTCGCCATCGACCGGGTCGCGGCATACGACGTCCCGTACGACACCTATCCAGACGCGGCGGCGCGCGCCGACGACTACCGGCGCGACCTGGCCGACGCGCTTTCCGGCGGCCGCCGCGACGAGGCGGTCGCGCTGTTCATGCGGTTCGCCGGTGCCGGCGACGACGACGTGACGGCCGCACGGGAGTCGCCGTACTGGCCCGGGCTGGTGACCCTGGCCCCGACGCTGGCCCACGACGCGGCCCTCTACGGCCCGCCCCCGGCGGACCGGCTGGCGACGATCCGGCAACCGGCACTGGTCGTCACCGGGGAGGCGAGCGGATTCTTCGCCGACGCGGCGGCCGCGGTGGCCGAACTGCTGCCCGGGGCGTCGCTGCGCACCCTCGCCGGCGCCGGTCACGTCCCGGCGCCGGAGGTCATCGGCCCGGTCCTGCGCGAGTTCTTCCTCCCGTAGCGATGTCGAGGACCCTGCTGGCGAGGCCGGACGTGAGCCTCTTGTGCCACGACGACGGCGCGGGCAGCAGCGTCGTGGTGCTTCTGCACGGCCTGGCCGGCAGCGCCGGCGAGCTGGCGCCGACCGCCGCGAGCCTCGTGGGGCGGCACCGCGTCATCGCCTTCGACCAGCGTGGCCACGGGCACAGCACGCGGCGGCCGGCCGACGTGTCACGCGAGGCGTACGTCGCCGACGTGATCGCGGTCCTCGATGCGCTGGTCGGCGCGGACGCCGCCGAGGTGACCCTGGTCGGCCAGTCGATGGGCGCACACACGGCCCTGCTGACGGCGGCCTGGCACCCCGACCGTGTCCAGCGCCTCGTGCTCCTGGAGGGCGGCGTCGGCGGCGATGCCGACAGCGACTATCCGCACCGCCTCGGACAATGGTTCGCCTCGTGGCCGGTCCCGTTTCCCGACGAGCGGGCGGCCGTCGACTTCCTCGGCTCGACGAAGACGGCAAAGGCCTGGGCCCGCGATCTCGAACGGCGCCCGGACGGGCTCTGGCCGCGGTTCGACGCCGACATCATGACGGCCGCCATCGGCGCGGTGGCCGCGCGCGCACGGTGGGCGGAGTGGGGCCGGATCCGCGCCGGGACGACGCTGGTGCGCGGAAGTCTCGGATCGGTGCCGGACGACCAGGTGGCCCGGATGCTGGAGATGCGGCCGGAGGTCGACCACATCGTGATCCCCGACGCCGGGCACGACGTGCACCTCGACCGGCCGGCGGTGTGGTTCGCCACTCTGGCAGGGGTTTGGGGCACGCCCACCCAGGGCATCTACGGCCGTCACCACGTGACGCACACCCCCGACGAGGAGGAACAAAGATGACCGCTGGTGGGATCATCACCGCGCTGATCATCGGCCTGATCATCGGTGCGCTGGGCCGACTGGTCGTGCCCGGCCGCCAAAACATCCCGCTCTGGCTCACGCTCGTCATCGGCGTCGTGGCGGCCCTGATCGGCTCGGCGATCGCCCGGGCCGGTGGCTTCGCCGACACCGATGGCTGGATCGACTGGCGCGAACTGCTCCTGCAGATCGCCCTGGCCGCCGTCGGCGTCGCCCTCACGGTCGGCCTGGCCGGGCGCGGTCGCCGGGGCATCACCCGCTAGAGCATCAGCACCACCGCGACGGTGCCCCGGCCATTGGCCGGGGCACCGTTTCGTCGCGGCGTTTGCCCAGCCCCGGTCGGGGTAGGAAAGTCCTCGAATCTTTGCCGTACCGCACGCATCGCCCCGGGAGGTGACATGGCCAGAGCAGTCGCCAAACGGACGGTCCTCGACGACGGAAGTGTGGTGCTGGACCTGCACGGTGAGCTCGACATAGCAGTGGACGACGCCTTGCGCGACATCCTGATCCACACCATCACGATCCAACGACCGCCACGGATCATCATCAACATGCGCCGCGTCGCATTTGTCGACTCGACCGGCATCGGCGCCCTGGTCGCCGGCTACAACGCCGCGAAGGAAGCCGGCGTCAAGTACGAGGTCCGCGACCTCGCGCCCTTCATCAAGGAACAGCTCCAGGCGACCGGCGTCCTCGCGCTCGTCGCCCCCGACATCGAGCCCTAGCGCGCCGGTTCGGTCGCCAGCGCGGTCAGCGCGGCCAGGACGCTGCTCAGGTGGACGCGCATCGCCCGTTCGGCCTCGATCGGGTCGCGGGCGCAGACCGCGTCGATGATGGCGAGGTGTTCGGGCAGTGAGACCGCCGGGCGGCCGGGCACGAGCGCGAGCCGGAACTGGTGCCGGACCAGCTGGGCGTGCAGCTGCTCGATGATGCGGCTGGCCGACGTGTGCCCGGCGATGACCCGGATCCGGGCGTGCAGCTGCCCGTTGAGTTCCGAGTAGCCCAGCATGTCCGCGCGCCGCACCGCGGCCGTCATGTCGTCGCCCAGCGCGCGCAGCCGCTCGATCTCCGCGTCGGTCACGCGTTCGGCCGCGCGGGCGGCGACCAGTCCCTCGACCGCGCGGCGGATCTCGGTGATCTCGATCGCCTCCGCGGCGGAGATCTCCCGGACGCGGGCACCGCGGTTGGGCCGCAGCTCGACGAGGCCCTCGCCGGCGAGCTGGCTGAGCGCGGTGCGCAGCAGAAACCGGCTGGTCGAGTACTGCTCGACCAGCTCGCTCTCGATGAGCCGCTGGCGCGGGGCGAAGTCGCCGCGGAGGATGGCCGCGCGCAGCTCCGTCAGCACATCGCTCATGGCCCCTCGTTTCCGCCGACTGACCGCCGTGCGCGTCATGCTATGCGCGTCACCAATATTGTCAACAATCCTGACGACAGGATTGACTACGATCCTTGGCAATCGTTACCGTCGATCCGTCAGGGAGGATCCGCATGGCATCTCATTACGTCGTGCGCTGTGTCGACCGCGCCGATCCCGCGCTCATCGCCGCCCTGCGCGACGTGGGAGTGGCCACGGCGCACGAGGCGGCCGGCCGGATCGGCCTGCTCGGCCCCGCGATCCAGGCGCGGCAGGCCGGCACCACGGTGGCCGGCTCGGCCATCACGGTGTCCTGCCATCCGGGCGACAACCTGATGATCCACGCGGCGGTGGAGGTCTGCCGGCCCGGCGACGTCCTGGTCGTCACGACGACGTCGCCCTCGACCGACGGGATGTTCGGCGAGCTGCTGGCGACCTCGCTGATGGCCCGCGGTGTGGTCGGGCTCGTGATCGACGCCGGGGTCCGCGACATCCGGGAGCTGCGCGCGCTGGGCTTCCCGGTCTGGTCCCGCGCCGTCCACGCACAAGGGACGGTGAAGGCCAGCCCCGGCTCGGTCAACGTCCCGGTGGTCGCCGCCGGCCAGCTCGTGCGGCCCGGTGACATCGTGGTCGCCGACGACGACGGTGTCGTCGCCCTGGCCGCCGCGACAGGCGCGGCCGTGGCCGAAGCCGCGGCCCGCCGGATCCGCAACGAGGAGGCCAAGCGCGTCGCGTTGGCCGGCGGGACGCTCGGCGTCGACCTCTACGAACTGCGTCCCCTGCTGCGCGACCTCGGCGTCGAGTACGTGGACCGGCTGCCGTGACGAGCCACGAGACCGACGGCGTCCGCTGCATGCAGATGCGTGGCGGCAGTTCCAAGGGCGCCTACTTCCTGGGCGCCGACCTGCCCGCCGACCCCGCCGAGCGCGACGACCTCCTGCTGCGGATCATGGGTTCCCCCGACGAGCGGCAGATCGACGGCATCGGCGGCGGCCATCCGTTGACCAGCAAGGTCGCCGTCGTGACGCCGTCGCCCGACCTGGGCGCCGACGTCGACTACCTGTTCCTCCAGGTGGTGCCCGACCGGGCCGTCGTCACCGACGCGCAGACCTGCGGCAACCTGCTCGCCGGCGTCGGACCCTTCGCCGTCGAGCGTGGCCTGGTGCCCGTGGCCGGCGAGACCACCGAGGTGCGCATCCGCATCCTCAATCCGACGACGGCGTACGCCCGCGCCCGGATCCGGACACCCGGTGGCCGCGTCCGTTACGCCGGCGACGCGCTGACGGCGGGCACCCCGTTCCGGGCGGCGCCGATCGAGCTGGTCTTTCCCGGCACCGGCACGCCCGCGTTTCCCACCGGCCGGCTGG
This sequence comes from Asanoa sp. NPDC050611, assembly GCF_040654855.1. Classification (NCBI taxonomy): domain Bacteria; kingdom Bacillati; phylum Actinomycetota; class Actinomycetes; order Micromonosporales; family Micromonosporaceae; genus Asanoa; species Asanoa sp. NPDC050611. Next base: position 33,918 of record NZ_JBFAIU010000018.1, on the reverse strand, counting down.
TCGACCGGTTCGCGGGCGTCGAGACGTCCTGTGTGGATGCCGGCATGCCGGTGGTCCTTGTCCGCGCCGCCGACCTCGGGCTGCGCGGCACCGAGCCGCCCGACGCGCTGGAGGGCGACGCCGCCCTGCGCTCCACTGTGGAGAAGATCCGGCTCGAGGCCGGCCGGGCGATGGGGCTCGGCGACGTCACCGACACCACCGTCCCGAAGGTCTCCATCGTGTCGCCGCCCCGGCACGGCGGCACGGTCACCACCCGCACGTTCATCCCGCACCGGGTGCACGCGGCGATCGGCGTGCTCGGCGCCGTCTCCGTGGCCGTCGGGGTGCGCGCCCCGGGCACCGTCGCCAGCACCCCGACCGGCCCGCTGGTCCGCGTCGAGCACCCGACCGGCACCTTCGACGTCTCCGTCGACCTCGACGGCGACGGCCCGGCGACCCGCGTGCGCACGAGCGCCGTCATCCGCACCGCCCGCAAGCTGTCCGACGGCCTCGTCTGGCCCCGCAGTCGAGAGGCGACCGCATGATCCCCGCCCAGCTGACCCACGACCCCGACCGCGCCCGCGACATCGCGCACGTCGGTCCGGTCGAGCTGTTCACGCCCGTACTCGACGAGTCGTGCGACTTCTTCGTCCGGTTGATGGGCCTGCGCGCGGTGCACCGCGACGCCACGTCGGTCTACCTGCACACCTGGGACGACTACCAGTCGTGGTCGCTCCGCCTCGTCCAGCGCGACGCCGCGGGCGTCGGCCGCACCTACCTGCGGGCCGCGAGCCCGGCGGCGCTCGAGCGGCTGGTCGTGGCGGCCAAGCGCGCCGACGCCTACCGCGGCGTCGTCACCGACGCCCACCACCTCGGCGAGGTGCACCTGGTCGCCGATCCCGACGGCCACGAGCTGGGCCTCTACTGGGACGTCGAGTGGTACCAGGCCGACGACACCGACCGGCCCGCGCTGAAGAACCAGGCCGCCGCCTATCCCGGCCGCGGCGCCAACCTGCGGCGCCTCGACCACGTCAACTACCTGACCGCTGACGTCCCCACGACCGCGGCGTTCCTGCGCGACACGCTCGGCGCCCGCTGCACGGAGCAGATCGTCAAGGACGACGGCTCACCACAGGCGATCTGGTACTCCGTCGGCAACAAGAGCTACGACCTCGTCTACACCGAGGACTGGACCGGCACCCGCGGCCGGCTGCACCATCTGGCGTTCGCCACCGACACGCGCGAGGAGATCCTGCGCGCCGCCGACGTCTGTCTCGACGCCGGCGTGCACATCGAGACCGGCCCGCACAAGCACGCCATCCAGCAGACCTTCTTCCTGTACGTGTGGGAGCCGGGCGGCAACCGCATCGAGCTGTGCAACGCCGGCGCGCGGCTGATCCTGGCGCCCGACTGGAAGACGATCAGCTGGACCCGACAGGAGCGGGCCAAGGGCCAGGCGTGGGGCCTGAAGACCATCGAGACGTTCCACACCCACGGCACGCCCGTCGTACCGCCCGCCCGATGACGGCCCGCATCGCCGTGCTCGGCCTTGGCGAGGCCGGCCGGGAGATCGCCCGTGACCTCGTCGCCGCGGGCGCAGACGTCCGCGGGTACGACCCGCTCGTCGACCCGCCGCCTGGGGTCGCGGCCCGCGCGGACGACGCCGACGCGGCCCGCGACGCCGACCTCGTGCTGAGCGTCAACAGTGCCCGGGACGCGCTGCCGGCCCTGGCGGACGCGCTGCCGGCGCTGCGGCCCGGCACGGTCTGGGCCGACCTCAACACCGCTGCTCCGGCGGTCAAGGCGGCGCTCGTCGACCGGCTCCACGGCCGGGACGTGCCGGTCGTCGACGTCGCGCTGATGGCGCCGGTTCCCGGCCGTGGGCTGCGCACGCCGATGCTGGTCTCCGGTGCGGGCGCCGACCGATACGCGCGGCTGCTCACCCCGCTCGGCGCGGCGGTGACCGTGCTGCCGGGACCGGCCGGCGCGGCCATCGGCCGCAAGCTGCTCCGCAGCGTCTTCTACAAGGGACTGGCCGCCGCGGTCGTCGAGGCCCTGTCCGCCGCGGAGGCGGCCGGCTGCGCGGAGTGGTTGCGCGGCAACATCGCCGCCGAGCTGGCCGGGTTCGACGCGCGCACGATCGACCGGCTGGTCGACGGCACGCACCGACACGCCCGGCGCCGGGCGGACGAGCTGGCAGCGGCCGCCGACCAGCTGCGCGGGCTGGGTGTCCCACCCCGGGTCACCACCGCCGCACACGAGCTGCTCGTCGCCCTGCACGAGCAGGAGGCCTCATGATCATCGACTGTCACGGGCACTACACCACCGCGCCGGGCGCGCACACGGCGTGGCGGGACGCGCAGCTGGCGGGCGGGCCGCTGCCGCCGTACCCACCCATCTCCGACGACGCGATCCGCGAGTCCATCGAGGACAGCCAGCTGCGGCTGATGCGCGAGCGGGGTGTCGACCTGACCATCTTCTCGCCACGGGCGTCGGCGATGGGGCACCACTTCGGCGACGAGGCGGCCAGCACCGCGTGGACGCGGCACTGCAACGACCTCGTCGCTCGGGTGACCCGGCTCTTCCCCGCGAACTTCGCCGGCGTCTGCCAGCTGCCCCAGTCACCCGGCGTGCCGATCGCGAGGTCCGTGGCCGAGCTGCGCCGCTGCGTCGAGGAGCTTGGCTTCGTGGGGTGCAACCTCAACCCCGACCCGAGCGGGGGCCACTGGACGTCGCCGCCGCTGACCGACCGGAGCTGGTACCCGTTGTACGAGGCCATGGTCGAGCTCGACGTGCCGGCGATGGTGCACGTGTCGGCCGTGACCAACGCCAACTTCCACGCCACCGGATCCCACTACCTCAACGCCGACACGACCGCGTTCATGCAGCTCCTCCAGGCCGACCTCTTCCGCGATCTCCCCGGCCTGCGCCTGGTCATCCCGCACGGCGGCGGCGCGGTGCCGTACCACTGGGGCCGGTTCCGTGGCCTGGCCGACATGCTCGGCCGGCCGCCGCTGGAGGAGACGCTGCTGGGCAACGTCTTCTTCGACACCTGCGTCTACCACCAGGCCGGCATAGATTTGCTCTTCGAGGTCGTCCCGGCCGACAACATCCTCTTCGGCTCCGAGATGGTCGGCGCGGTCCGCGGCATCGACCCGCGCACCGGCCACCACTTCGACGACACGCGACGCTACGTCGAGGCGCTCGACCTCCCCGCCGACGACCGGGCCAAGGTCTACGAGCGCAACGCCCGGCGCGTCTACCCGCGACTGGTCGTCTAATACCGTGCAGCGGTGATGTATCGCGGGGTGGGCGAGGCCGCGTGGGCGTGGGTGCGTGCGCGGGTGCGGGACGACGGCGGCCCCTGGCTGGTGGAGGAAGGTGCCACGGTGCCGCCGGCCGACCGGGACTCGCTGTATGCGGGCGTCGCCGGCCTCGCGCCGCTGCTCGCGGAGATCGCGGCCGGCCGTGACCTGACCGCCTCCGAACAGGAGCTGGCCGGGCGGATCGTCGAGCGGCTTCTGGAGCAGGCCCGGACACAACGCGAGGCGTCGCTGTACGACGGCCTGGCCGGGAGTGTGCTGGCGCTGCGGATGCTGGCGCCGGGACGCGAGTCGGTGGCGCTGGGGCGGATCGCCGCGCTGCGCGGGGCCGACGGCTGGGACACGACGCTCGACCTGGGCTACAGCGGCCCGGTCAGTGACATCGTCTTAGGCACCGCGGGTATCGTGCTCACCGCCGTCTGGGCGGGCTCTTCCGTGGACGTCGTGGCGGGCGGCGGGGCGGCGCTGCTCCGGCGGGCGGAGTCGACTGAGTCTGGTTTGAACTGGCGGATGTGGCCGGGGTACCGCTCCAGCAACCCGAACTTCTCGCACGGCACGGCCGGGGTGGCGTCGGCGCTGGCGGTCGCCGGGCAGGCGCTGGACCGGGCGGACTTCGTCGCCGCCGCCGTCCGCGGCGCCGAGCACCTGCTGAGTGTCGGCGACCTGAGCGACGGCGGGTTCGTGGTGCCGCACACGCTGCCGTACTCGACGCGGGACGTGGAGCCCGTGACGTACACCTGGTGCCATGGCCCGGCGGGCACGTCACAGCTGTTCGCGGCGCTCGCCCGGGCCGGTGTGCGGACTGTCGGCGACCACGACGTCGTCTCCCTGCGCCGGCGATGCCTGCATTCGGTGCTCGCGTCAGGGGTGCCGGCCCGACTGCGCCCTGGGTTCTGGGACAACGACGGCCGCTGCTGCGGCACGGCGGGGGTCGGCGACATCCTGCTCGACGCGTACCAGGACTCGGGTGAGGAGTGGCTCTTCGAGGGTGCGCGACGGATGGGCGACGCGCTGGTGGAGCGGGCGGTCCGCGATCTCGACGGGGCACGGTGGCGGTTCGTCGAGCACCGACAGGACCCGCCGCTGCTGCCACCGGGCGTCTCCTGGATGCAGGGAGCGGCGGGCATCGCGGCGTTCCTGTTGCGGCTGGGCCGGGTCGTTTCCGACGGGCGGGAGGCGCGGGTCGTGGACCGCCCGGACCAGTGGTGGTGCGTCCCGGACGAATTGCGGGTCGCGGGGTCACCGGGTCGCGGTTGGCGAGCATAATCGGGACATGGCGACGGATCGATGGGTCCGGGCGAAGTCGGCGGTCCCGGTGATCGGCGGCTCACTGGCCTACATGCATGACCCGCTCACGCTCATGCGCCAGCTCTACCAGCGCCACGGACCGGTCGCCCCGGTCACGATGCCCGGCCGCGGGCCGGCCGCGTTCATCCTGGGGCCGGACGCCTGCGGAGCCGTCCTGCAGAACGGCGACAAGGCCTTCGTCAACGGCTGGGAGCTCCTCGTGGGCCCGTTCTTCCACCGTGGACTGATGCTGCTCGACGGCGCGGAACACAAGCAGCACCGCCGGATCCTGCAACAGGCGTTCACCCGCTCGCGGCTGGCGGCGTACACCGCCGCCCTGCATCCCGCGGTTGCCACGGAGCTGCGCGGCTGGGAGGCGGCATCGCGCTTCCCGGCCTACACCTCTCTCAAGCGGCTGACCCTCAACCTCGCCACGCAGATCTTCATGGGCGGGCACCGGATCGCCGACCCGGCCGAGCTGGACCGGGTCAACCGGGCGTTCATCGACTGCGTGCAGGCCGCGGGCGCCATCCTGCGGGTGGCAGTGGCGGGCAACAAGTGGCACCGCGCGACCCGCGGGCGGGCAACCCTGGAGCGGTTCCTCACCCTTCAGCTGCCGGCGGCGCGTTCGGCCGGCGGCGACGACCTGTTCTCGGTGCTCACCCGGGTAGAGGACGAGGACGGCACCCGCTTCGCCGACACGGACATCGTCAACCACATGATCTTTCTGCTGATGGCAGCACACGACACCACGACCTCGACGGTGTCCACGGCGATGTACCACCTGGGTCGCCACCCCGAGTGGCAGGACCGGGTCCGTGCGGAGGTGGCGCCCCTCGGCCCGACCCCGACCGTGTCGCAACTGAACGCTCTGCCGGACCTGGACATGGTGATCAAGGAGTGCCAACGCTTGGTGGCGCCGGTCCCGGTCCTGGCACGGCGGGCGGTCAAGGACACGGTGATCGCAGGTCGCCCAGTCCCGGCGGGCACCCGAGCGTTCGCGTGCCTGCAGTTCTCGCACTACCTACCGGACCTCTGGACGGACCCGGAGTCATTCGACCCGGAGCGGTTCTCGCCGGAGCGAGCGGAGGACCGGTCGCACCGCTTCGCCTGGGCCCCGTTCGGCGGGGGAGTGCACAAGTGCCTGGGGATGGCGTTCTCGAACCTCGAGGTCAAAACGGTGCTGGCACAGATCCTAGGGCGGTTCCGGTGGTCAGTGGCGGCGGACTACGTACCACCAATGAGCAACGTCTCGCTGCCGTACCCGCGGGACGGGTTGCCCGTGGATCTGCGGCCGACTGCCATGGTCAGGTAAGGGTGGTAACCAGATTGGGTGCCCCCGGCGGGATACAGCCCACAACTGCGCACCGTCTAGACGGTTGTCCCTGGTCACGGACGTGTACGTGGGCGATTGATCGGGCCGTAGGGGGTCGCTAGGTGGGCAGGTGGTGTCCGGACCTGCGCATGGGGCGGCGTGAGGTGTGGATCATGGTCGGCGGCCCCGGCGGTACCAGACCGCCATCTCGCCGGACGGATAACCAAGCAGGTGCGCGAATGCCGTCACGTACCACGGCGTGATGACGACCGTGCCTCGGCCCAGCACGTCGGCCAAGGCCGTTGAACTGCGGAAATAGCGTCGAGCGCGCAAGTCAACTCGCGGGATACGGCCCGCGCGCTAAGATCGGCATACTCGATGGTGACGGCATGGTCCAGGGTGGACACTAGAGCGGTGTTCGAGACCGATCTTGATCGCCTGCTCGCCGTGCGGAGCGTGCCAACCATGCGGCCGATGGCACCCCCTGTGCCCGCCTTGGTGGCGATCGCCGACACGAACGTCCTCGCACGGCAGGCCTGCCGCGGCAGCGTCGGCGGAGAGGTCGGCATCGTTGCCGCCTTGGCCGGGACGGGAAGGTCCAACATATTCGCGGGCGCCCACGTCCCGGGCGAACTCGCGGAGCACTTGGTGGAGGTGGCCGCGTCGACCGGGGCGGACGCTGGGGCGGCGGACCGTCGATTGTGGGACGAGATCATGCCCAGCATCCCCATCGTGGACGTCTCGATCGGCGATTGCCTAACGCCTCGAGCTCGACAACTCCTGGTCACCGATCGGGCGCTGCCAAGATCGATGCGCGGAGACCCGGATGACATCGAAACGGTGGCGGTGGCGGAGCTTTTGGCTCCAGCCGTCATTCTCAGCGCCGACAGCGTGTTCGCTCGACACGGTATGGCGAGCACCGTGGTGGACTGGGTCGCTGCTGCGCACAGCTTGATGCGGGCCGCTGGTTTGGAGGCGACTTACGCGGATGCTGCGTTCGCCGTGGAACTAGGCGCGCGGCTGCTCTTCTTCGGCGTTGCCGAGGGAGTACGGCTAGCTGCTCGATTCCCACTTCCTGCCCTCGCGATCGCTGCTCTATTTGCCTACCTTGCGTGGCGATACAAGGTCGTGGACCGTGATCGCCTCCGCGCGGGCGCACGGCGACTGGGCACCGCTGCGGAGTCCATGGCCGAGCTGGTCAACACCGCGACCGGCGAGTGGAATCTTGCGCGCGAGGCGATCTTCGTCGTGGAGCCCTCTGGCCAGCCGACCGTCGAGCAGCTTGCAGCCCGGCATCTGGCCAGGCGCGGTCGGGCACTCTCGCCGAGCGACCTGCGAGACGAACTGCGGCACGCCGGGAACAGTGTCCCGGCCGCGGTTCTTCGGCGGGCAATGCGAGCACACCCCGCCTTTGTACGGTTGCCAGGTGACCTGTACGTCGTGGGGTGCGTCGCTACAAAACCAGTTGGCTAGAAGCGGCTGCGGCGGAGGTCCTTGACCCCTGCCGGGGCGGCCTCGACGCTCTCGTGCTCCTTCTGCCGAACCAATCCCGCTCCATGTGGCGCGGATCAGGGCAGCGGCTCTGCGATTTGGTGGAGTGTTTTTTCGTCGCTGGTCCGGTACCAATTTGGCGGCCAGAGCTGCGCGCGTGGCGGCTGTCCGGTGGCGGCGGTGACGATGTGTCGGATGAGGGGCAGGATGCGGTGGCGTTGGCCGTCATGTTCCCACTCGGCCGGACCTTTTTCGTCGTTGTGCCAGCGGACGCGGGCTCTGCTTGAGTCCGCGTCCAGCCATGCCCGGATCGCGTCTCGATCCTGGTCTACCAGGTCGGGGACGACGATGGTGAGGGCTGTTCCGTCGGGGAGCGCGTTGTGTGCGATGAGCCGCTGGACGGCGGCAGCGCGGCGTTCGCCGGCGACGTGTGACGCCGCTTGGGTGGTCACGCTGGAGCGCGGTCGGACCATGAACGCTTCCGCGTCGGGGACGGGGAGGAGCTGGGTTACTGACAGGACGTTCTCGCCTGCGGCGGTGCGGTAGAGCTGGTAGCGCACGAGTCTGATCTCTATGCCGTTTTGGAAGAGAAACAGCGCGGTGTTCGTGACCGTGGGTCCGAAGTCGGAAGCCATGAGCACGATTCGCGGCGGGCCGAGGGTCTCGTCGGAGACGCCCTCGGCCCATTCCCTTAGCTGGGTGAGCGCCTCGGCGGACGTTGTGGTTCCGCCGAGGTGGGCGGCGTGGACCTCGGCAAGGGCGTCGAGGCTGAACCGAGACGCCATCGCCGCGTAGTTGATCGCCTGCATCGTCACGGTGTCCGGGGCGCGGTCGCGTTTGAGCTCGACGACAACCAACCGACCGCTGCGGTCTAGGCCGAGAACATCGAGGCGGTCGGCCTGCGTCGACCCTCCCGCGGTGACCCACTTACCGAACTCGAAGGTCACGACCTTGACACCCGCACCGATGAGCTCCGGGTAGTCGATGACCCACTGCTGCAAATGCTGTCGCTCCAGCAGCCCGGCGTTCGTCAAGGACAGAGGCTTCGCGGGCGTCGCAGTAGCGCCTTGGACGGTGAACACTAGTTCGTCTGCCATCGCGGCACCTCCGGCCCGACAAAGTACACGGTCGTGGAAAGGCTGACGATCCCACCGAGCTGTTGCTCGCAAGACCTGCGTTGCCGGGCGCAGGCGCGAACACGAAGGTTGTCCGGGTCGAGATCGTTGTGTCAGTAGAGCTCGCCCACGCAGGTCCGCTCTGCACCGCCCCAAGCCGTGGATGTTTGGTCGGCACCGCGTGGAGATGCTCGGGCCACTCGGGCCGGGCCCCACAACACTCCCGACGTAAGCGGTGAAGGTCGCCGCAACTAGTGCCGACTTAGGTCGTTGAGCAGGGGTTGAAACGAACGATTGAGGCCAGGAGGCGTCGACGCGTGGTTGCAATACCAAGGATGAAGGAGCGGACGGTCTCGTTCTACGAGGTTGTCGATGTCATCGAGGGAGACCAGAAGCGCGTTGCTCACCGTGACTGGAACGGTGTCCTTGCTCGCCTCGGGCGGGCAAAGTTTAGGGAGCGCATCTTCGAAGGGGATACGACGCTGCTGGGGACGGTGCATACCCTCCAGGGAGAGGATCATCTACTCCTGCATAAGGTGAAGGCGCAAGAGGAGTGGTTGTCGACGATCGACATGAGCACCGGCGAGTGGTCAGAGATGGAACTCGCGGCGACAACCGGCTACCTAGACAGCTCTGTCGTGGCGTTTCTGCCGTTCGGCAACGTAATCGGGCTCATGCAGGGATCGGTTGGTGCGCCGAGCCACAAAGCTCTGGAGCGCTGGCTCAACGGTCTCAACCTGTTTGCTACGCCAGTCGCCGTCCGGCCCGTGGTCTCCAAGGCAGAGATCGATCAGCTCCTCATGGCCGATGGTGCTGTCCTCGTGGAGCTGCGCCTAGGCACGCACGGGGCTGACGCGCTCATTCAGAAAGGTGGAGCACTCTCTTGGGGGATTAGAGCGCTCCGGCAGGAGTATGGCGACATCCGAATCAACCTCGCGGTTAGCGTTCCGCGGGGGCGAGGCCGTGAACGGGTCCGAGCACGACTCCTCGACGAGATCCGGTATATCGCCGATGTCGTTCCTGGTAGCGCAGACGCGGCTCGAGCGAAGCTGAGCTACCTCGCTCCAGGCGGTGGCTACACCAGACTGGTCGAGCTTGTGGAACACCACATAACTGCGAAACGACGTGTCGCCGCGGTTAACGAGAAGGGGCAATCGGTCAAGATCCTTTCTGCAATACAGGTCATAATGGACGTTTCTGCCTCGCACGAGGCGGAGTTGCGACGGGCTGTCGATCTGCGAGACTGAGGAATTGCGAGGAAAGCGGGTGCCGCACCTCTCAAGGCTCCCCGGATGGTTTTCAGACCACCCGAGCATCGACTTCGTCGTCGCGGCGGTCGTGGTCGGGGCCCACGCGTTGACCATCCAAATTATTCACGCTGGCGATTTCCTGCTCTGGCTGGGACCAGAGAGGCGGGCTGATCTCTACTCGCAGACCGCTGCGGTCGTTGCAAGCCTCGGCGGACTGTCGGCCATAGGTTTAGCTATCTACCAGTCGGCCAGTGGTGATCGATCTAAGGCTGTTCGCGTGCTGTACGGCTCGGAGTTGCGCCGAAATTGGCGTTGCCTGCTTGTCATGGCCGGAGTGTCAAGTGGGCTAGCCCTGTTGGCCATGAGTCTGGACCGTGGCACGGACGTTGTTCGAGCCAGATTCGTCTTCGAGTTCGCCGTGGCCCTGGCGATCATCCGTTACGTAAGGCTGATATGGGTCTTCGACGGCATTCTGGCGCTCGCGGACAAAGACCTCACCGACCCAGGTCGCCCCGCTGCCTCCCCGCTTTCTGCCAGGTGGATCAAGAGTCCGTGATACAGGGCGGGTTTTCCAGGATTGGAGGTGAAACGGAGCCGAGGATCTATGGACTCTTCGGTCGGCTGTCCGTTCAGCCAGTGCCGGGTACGGCGACCAATGATGACGCGAACTGCCGCACGGACGACGTTGCCAGCGGCGCCCCGCCCGAGGGGCCCGCAACACTAGATCTTCAAGTCGACGGAGCGCACCTAGGAGCAGAGCCCAACACCCGGAGGAACCGTCTCAAGAGCGCTGCGGGCCACTTTCCCCGATCGTGCCTCAGGTAGAAGCGGCTTCCGTGCAGTCTTGGTGCCATCGGTGTTGATGTCATGTCAGGTCGGTGACTCGTGGCGTTGATGCGGAGTGGATGGCCCCGGTAGCAAGCGCGACATGCAGCCGCTGATGTTCTCGGTCGGTGTGCGGCTCCGTGAAATACACCAGGGCACTGCCTGTCAACCACTGCTCGTTGACATCTAGCGAGCCTGTCGTGGCAACGGCCACCGGGAACGGTGGGCCTTTCGCCTGGGCGCTTGCCTTGTCAGCGGACGGCTGGGTTTGGACGGTCCAGAGGTCGGCGTCGACGCCATTCTCGATCAGGTGGTCCTGGACGTATTCGGCCTCCACGAGGCGCCCGCCCGTCACGATCACGACGGGTGCCACATTCCGCATCCTGACGGCCGCCTGTAGCACTGCGGCCAACCGTGGATCGGGTCCAAGATTCTCCAGGTCGTCGACGACGCTCCAAGCCTCCGCCATTTGGTCACCCTCGTGGTTGCCTGCCTGCTCTGCGGTACTGATTAGCTGGAGCAGCCCGGCATGCAACACGATCCGGCTGCGCCAGGCGACGGGCCTGCCGAGGACCTTGGCCGCCCGATCCAACACCTCTTGTTCGTCCTCCCCAAGAGTGACCTGGTAAGAGCCGATTGCGGCGCGTGCGTTGGCGGCCGATCCGATGACCTCGTCGAGGGATACCTCGACTACCGCATGCGGGCCGAGCCATTCGGGTGTCGGGCCACCGACTAGGTCGTCGACGACGATCGACCGGTCCGCTATTTCGACTAATCTCGCCGAGCTAGATGCTGCCCTCGTGAGGTCTCGTGGCTTCCCGTCGACGACGGCGAGTGCCACCGGCACCGATCGCAGGGCGTTTCGCAGAAGCCCTCGGTCGAGGCGCGTAGGGGTCGTGAGAAGCACGCCCGTGGGCGGATGCGCCGCCGTGGATAGCTCCGAGAGCTCGAGCGCGACTTCGGACGTAGCCATCCAGACTGAGACGCGCGATATGCCAAGTCGCTCACGCCACTGCGCCAGTTCGATCCTGGCCATGGCGACGATTACGACCAGGCCGTTTGCCGCGGCCGCCTCGATGGTCGGCACGAGCGCTCTCCTTGCGCCAGAGCCAACTGGCGCCCGAACCAGCACGCGGCCAGCATCCCCGGCTTGGGCTATGCGCTCCCTTAGCAGGGGGAGCGGAAAATCTCCCCTCACCCGACCATCCTTACCTTGCGCCGCAGCCACAGGCGGGCGGTCACGACGGCGTCCATGTCAGCCGCAGTCACCTCACCTCGGAAGTGGAACACCTTGTTCCGAACCTCCCGAACCGGGTCCAACGTGGAGAAGGCGATCTCGCGGCTTAGCCCAAATGTGCGTGCGAAGACACGACCAAACCGTTCCCGGTGGTTGATGAGCGAGACCAGCTCACCGTAGGTCAGTTCGTCGAGGCTCGCTGCGGGCGTGCCAGTGGCAGACACGGCGGCCAGGTATCTCTGGAGTTGCCCGTCGTCCGGGCAGGCGGAGCGGACCAGGTGACGCACGGCCAGCTCGATGTCGCGTAGAGCGATGAACTGCTCCGACAAGTTCCAGAGGAACGTGCTCAGGTCTGTTGAGGTTACGACCGCCAACAGATTGTCCTCGTCGCCGACCAGCACCGCACCGCTGTCGTTGAGCGCTGAGATTGCCTCCGCGACTTCTGAGGTACGGCGGACGAAGCGCAGATCCTCCAGGAACTCGCTGACTGGATAACCCAACGGATCATCCTGGGCCCGCACGACGCCAATGCCTTGGGCGAACGACCGGTAGCTGAAAACGCCGACCACAACGCTGTCTCGAGTTACTGGCAGCTGGTCGAAGCCCTCCTGCTGCATGAGCGCCAAGGCGTCGCGCGCCGGTGCGTCGATGGGCAGCGTCATCACCTCCTGGTCCAGCGGCACCAGTTGCCCAAACCGAAGGAAGTGCTCATCCACCGCCGCGTTGCCCAGCGTGACACCTCCCCGTCGCGCTCGCATCGACCGAGCACATGCGAGCGTACTTGACGACCAGTGGCTGGAGTCGAGGTGCAAAGTTGCGCCCGAAGCAGCCAGCCCCAGAAGACGCCAGCCAATCGAGCACAGGTGCGAGCCCCACCTCGACCTTCCGATACGCGCTCTCAGAGGCATCGAGGCGGGGCCGTGACCTACTCAAACGTTGTCGAGGCACACGTTCCAGCGTGCGGCGGGGTCGCACAACTGCGCACCGTCCGGACGGTTGTCGCTGGTCAGGGAGGTCTACATAGGGAACTGACGGCCTTGTGTCTAGGTGGTGGGCGATCGAAGCTGCATCCTGCGCAACGGCCTACCGGTGGGCCACACCTGGACGTTCGGCGCAGGTCTGGATGCTCACGGCGCGGCCGGCGTTGACAACATCCACAGATTTCGTCGAAGTCTGTACGCGAACGATCGGCCGCATTCGCAAGGCCGCCCCGAGCGGCTTCTGCGTCGGTCTGAGCGGCGGGTGTCGCGGCTCGGTTGCTGGAAGCTGCCAGACTGGACAGTGATGGACCCGTTGGCGAAGTTCGGCCGCAACGATCGCTGCTGGTGTGGCACGAACAAGAAGTACAAGCATTGCCATGGTGCCTTACGACCCGAATCCACGCCTGGCGAGCCGATCGGCGCCGACGACGACGAGAGCTGGATCTGGGTGTCCCCGCACATCCGTATCGCGCGGGACGCCTTGCGCCTGCCCGCGGACGGCGTTGCCTTCACTGTGCCGACAGGCCGACCCGAAGCCCGGCCCGTCGAAGTGACATCCGTCATTCGGACGCTGCTGGCGGCGCCGACACCGGTAAGGACCCTGCCGCTCGCCGTCCTGGGCAGACATCGATTTGACCTCTATGACCACACCGAACACGACCGGGACGCCCTCGCGGAGAGCGTCGCCGGGATCGCGGTCGCTGTGATGGGGAGCCTGTCCGCCATCTCTCATCTGCCCGAGCCGCACCCGACGGTGCTGTGGAACGACGAGGTCAACCCGGGTCGCTTGGTCGGCCAGACCCTCTTGTTCGCCGATCATGTTTGCGTTCCCGACCGGGTCTTCGCCGCCCTCGTTTCCGGCCGTGACGACGACGCCGTCCGCGCGGCCGTCACCGAACAGCGGCGGCTTCGGCCCCTGATCGAGGCTGGTCTGGTTGTCCCCGTCCCCGAGGAACTTGGCATTGCCGCCCAAGCCGACACCGTTAACGTCCTCACCGAGCACGATCTGCGCCGGCGCGACCTCACCGACTGGGTCCGCACCCAACTGCTCGTCGAAGGACCCACTGCTCGGGAAGCGATGTTCATCACCGCGATGGATGACCACGAACGCTGGCCTCATTCGTGGTTTTACGCCCGCCAGAACCAGGTCCAGACCGGCCAGCACGGCGACATCGCCTTCATGGCTCGCCTGTTCGGGGCGTACGACCCCACGCACGACTACGGGCCTTGGCGCGAGCAGAACCTCAACAAGGCCGTCGGGGCATATCTGCGGCGCGCCAACGAACGCCTCGTCACCGGCGAGGTCTTCACCGCCGGTTACCTCACCACCTCACCGTTCCAGGCGCGGCTTCTTGCCCGCAAAGGCGCCCTGCTAGACGAGCCGGCTCACGCTGCGGTGTGGGCCGACATCCCGATCCTGCCTGACGCCGACCCGGCCACCCTGGCCCGCGCTGCCGCCGAAGACGAAGCCGTCGAAGATCTCCGCCAAAGAGTCCGCAGCGCCATGCGCGGCGCCCGCGACCTCCACACGCGCGCCGACGCCCTCACCGGCCTTGGCGAAGATCTCGCTCACGCCAGTCGTCAACTCGAACGCACCCTCCGCACCGAACGCCGTTGGAACGCCATCGCCCCACTCCTCGGAGGCGTCGCCGCAATCGCCCTCGGCGCCGCCGGCGGACCCGCGGCCATCGCGGGCACCGCGCTGGGCGCCGCCACGTCTCTTGCCCCTTACTTCGCAACCCGCGTTAACCGCCGCCGCAACGCCGCCTTCCTCTTCTACCTGGCCCACCGCAGCCGCCGCTGATCCACCGAGGCGACGGTTGCGAACCGGTGAGCAGCAGGAGACCCGCGTTGATCCGCTGTTCCGCTGCATCCAACCGAACTCGCAGACAAGGCCCGACCGGCGCTGGTGGGCGACGGCGCGATGGCTACTACAAGTCTGGTAGGAGCACCGCCTTGCGTCGATGGCTTGGGCTCTGGCAAGTTGCGGGAGTGAGCAAGTACTCAGGGCTTCGCGATCGGCTCCGTACCTCCGGCAAGTCGGAGGTACGCATGTCGTTCGAGGAGATCAGCGGTCTGGTCCCGGGTGGCCTGCCATCGAGCGCGTATCGGTATGACGCGTGGTGGAACAATGAAGCTGACCCCGGTAGTACCCACAGCCAGAGTCGTCTCGGTTGGATGGCGGCCGGCTACCGAGTTTCTGCTGATCGAGCCTTACGACGAGCTACGTTCACGCGTTCCGCTAGACCCGACCCTTCCTAATCGGAAGATCGCTAATTAAGCGGCTTCTTGGGCGGCGTTGACCAGCCGGAGCAGGTCGACGAATCCCTGCAAGTCGCTGAGTGCCTCTTCATCCGGTGGGTCGGGGGAGAAGTGCATGAGATCGTTGCGGAGCAGCCGGACCTTCTCGAGCTGCTCAATGAAGACCTCGCGATCCAGCGGCCAGTCCAGCAGCGCGAAGTTCTCTTCAGTAAGCAGGTACTTGTAGTCACCGAGCGAGAGGTCCGCGGCTGAACTGACCTTCTTCTTGTTCGTGGCTGAAGAGCGGATCGTCTCGATGTCGATCGTGTCGTCGACCCGTCGACCCGTCGACCCGTCGACGCAGTCTGAGCTCCGCCTCCTCCATGAGGTTGAACGGGCTCGCCGTCACACCGAAACGCTGCGTGAGGTCTGCGGCCGTGACGATGCCACTGAGGACGCCGCCGTTGGAGGCGCGGACGAAGACGAAGTTGTGCGTGAAGATTTCGCCGATCTGGCCAAGCAGATCGTCGTGATATCCAACCGTTCTGGGGGCGTGGTCGCCGCCACCAGGTCGACGTGCTTGTGGGACAGCTGGGCCTTTCCTATGGACTCCCAGCTCACCGACCCGACGATGGTGTCATCGTCCGCAAGGACGGCCAGCTGGGAGTAATCCTTGGCAACCATCTTCGTCACGGCGGCGGCGAGAGGTTGATCCGCACGCACGAACGCCACGCCGGCGTTCGCCGACGCGAGATCACCCAGGCGAAGCGTCAGCTTCTTGACGTCCGGCTCGGTGGCGTCGCCCACCCGCCTGCACGGGAACCGCCACTGGCACGCCGGCACCCGGTTCCTCACCGACCTGAATGAGCGCGATCCGATTGCCGATCCACCCTTCACTGAAGGGAGGTCGGGTGGCAAGGCCGGCGTCAGCGAGATCCGACTCGATGCGTGCCACGACCCGAGCGGTGCGGCGAGCGAACCCCCACCGGCTAATGAGTTCGCGAATCGTGAGCGTCAAGGGTTGACCCGCGTCGGCAGCCGCCGCAGCCGCCATCAACTCCCGTGGCGTGTCACCGAGGGCGGCGCCATCGCTGGTTGCCGCCCCCGGGTCGACGCCGTCGGCGACGACCTGAGCTAGGCGCCGGACCGCCCCATACCGCTTGATCTCGCAAACGGTAAGCAAAGATCCCAGGCTGTCCAGCAGGTCCTGCTGGATCTTTGACCGCTTCACCTGCCGCAGCCATTCCACGTCCCGCACATGCTGAAAGCCGCGCGGAGCATCCGACCGATACCGGTACGGTCCGGCGATACGCCCGATGGCGATTTGATCGTGATGCGTTCTCAGAGGGGTCACGACGAGGTCCCCGACCTCCATCAACCCACGGATGCGCCACAGCTGGCCCGTCCAGTTGCCGATCCGGGCACGCGAAGCCTCGGGGTAGACCGAAGCCACTTGCTCCCGCAGCTCGTCGCGGGTCCGGCAAGGCGTCAGATCGTCCAGCTCAGGCCAGCCGACGATGACCAGCCCTTCACGAAGAGCCTCTTCTTCGCGCTGGCCCGTGCGCCCGGCACGGACCATCCAGCCCGCCGTCACGACAGCGCGGTCACGACGGGCAGCGGATATCGGCGGCAACTCGCAGCAACTCCGTGTACCAGTCGAAAACTCATGGCCGATGAGTCTAATAGAGGAGGCCCTCCGCTGACCGAGCGCGCCAGCAACGGCCAGTTAATCGAGCGCAGGGTCGAGCCCCACCTCCGCCTACCGAAACGCACTCTCAAGGGCAGCGATACACCGCCTTTGAGCTGGGCAAATGGTCGGGGTCAGGCAGATCTCGACGGCGGGATACAGCCCACAACTGCGCACCGCCTGGGCGGTTGTCCCTGGTCACGGACGTGTACGTCGGTGATTGACCGCGCCGCAGGGGGTGCCGGGCGGGTCGCTGGTCTGTGGACCTAGCTCGCCATCGTCGACTGAAAGACGGCAGCGCCCGTGATTGTGTCCCTCCCCTCACGGTCCCTCGCGTCGACGGCAGCTGCTTTCGGAGCCCCCGCGTGGCGGCCGCTGCCGCGGGAGCGCTGCACTTGCGTCCGCGGTGAGGCCGCTGGACGCTGCGCGACCTCATCAGTGTTTCGGCGAGTTGCGTCGTCTCTGTGCTTGGTTCGGTTAATCGATCCTGAGGCGGGGTGGAAGAAGGCACCGCTGCCCGAGCCGGTCGACGACTTCCGCGCGTTTTCTTTCTCAAGGCCCATGCCATGCGGTACAGCCGGCCCATACCGGCGCACCACCTGGGACCCGACCTGCAAACCGGTCCCAAGCGAGAAACCCCGCCTGCAGCGGCACCCACTGGTGCTGGTAAACGCGCTCATCACGGGGTGGGCAACCGCATGAACAGGTAGTTGCGCAGCAGATCGGCCTGCGTGAGCCGCCGACCGGTGTGGTTGAGCGATTCGAAGATGCCTTGTGTCGCGAAGGCGACTGATGGGGTCCAGGCCGCTGTAACGAGATCCGCGTAGACGATCAGCGGTGCATATGATGCAGGCCGGGAAGCTTTCTCATCGAGCGGTGGGTGGGGCGACGTGGATAAGCGGCTGGCTGATCTGGCTCGGGCTTCGGCCAACTTCGGCAGGCTCTTCCACTACAACCCGCTACTGGCGCTCTATGGCGCGCAGGCTGAGGCGGTCGTTTTCACCGACTCGAACGCCGCCCTGGTGCACACCCGCCAGTTCGGCGAGGTCCTGGCGGAAGAGCTGATCACTCGCGCCGGCCTGCGGGTATCCGGCGACCTCCAGGTGCATCGTGTCGCCGTACTCGCGAACGCCGGAATGCTGACGCCCAATGTGCGCTTGGCGTTCGACACGCTGCGCACCGTCGGGAACCAGGCGACACACCGGCACATGTTCGACACGGCCCGTGCGCTGGGCTCGATCCGGGTGGCCTGGGAGCTGGGGGTGTGGCTGCACCGGGCGCTGTCCGGCGATCGCACCGTCGAAGGCTTCGTACCCCCCGCTGAACCGGTCATCGCCGACCCGGCCGAGCTCGCGGAGCTGCGCATCGCACTTCAGCGTGACCGAGAGGCGCTGGCCGAGTCGAAACTGAGGCTCACCGAGGTAGCGGATCTGGCCCAGGCGCACGAGCGCGCGCGGGTCGAAGCTGAGTCACTCGTGGCGGTGTCCCGCTCGCGGCATGAGGAGCTGCGCACGCAGAATGCGGCGCTGCTGGCCGAGCTGGCGGCGCTGCGAGCAGCGCAGCAGACGTCCTTCAACGTGCTCAAGGATCAGCCGAACAAGGTCAGCTCGAAAGTCCGGGAGACGATCGTCGAGCGGGCGCTGCGGCCCGCGCCGCTCAACGAGGTCCAGGCGCGGCGGGTGATCGACAGCATGCTCGGCCAGGCTGGCTGGCTGGTCCAGGACATGGGCGAACTCAACCCCATGGCCGGGCGCGGTGTGGCGGTCCGCGAGTTCCGGCTGGCGTCCGGTCCGGCCGACTACGTGCTCTACGTCAACGGCAAGATCGTCGGGGTCATCGAGGCGAAGCGAGAGGGCGAGACGCTCACCGCGGCGCAGAAGCAGAACGCTCGCTATGCCGAAGGTGTGCTGAAGGAGCATTCGCTCGCCGTGTGGCGAAAGTCGGAGCCCTTGGCGTTCCGGTACGCGACCACCGGGACGGAGACGGTGTTCCTCAACCGTCTGGATCCGTCTGCCCGCACCCGTGAGGTGTTCTCCTTCCACCGCCCAGAGACGGTCGCCGGATGGATGCGGGAGGCTGACGAGGAACCGGACGCACCCACCTATCGGGCGCGGCTGAAGTCGATGCCGACGCTGGAGACCAGCGGGCTGCGCCAGGCGCAGGTCGATGCGATTACCGGCCTGGAAGCGTCTCTAGCTAATGACCTGCCTCGCGGCCTGATCCAGATGGCGACCGGTGCTGGCAAGACGTTCACGGCGGTCACCGAGACTTATCGCCTACTCAAGCACGGCAAGGCCAAGCGGGTTCTGTTCCTGGTCGATCGCAACAACCTGGGACGCCAAGCGCTCGGCGAGTTCCGCAATTACGTCACTCCTGACGACGGGCGCAAGTTCAGCGAGCTCTACAACGTGGAGCGCCTGGCCGGCGACCAAGTCCAGGAGTCCTCCAGCGTGCTGATCTGCACGATCCAGAAGATGTACGCGCTGCTGCGCGGCGAGGCCGTGGTCAACGACGATGCGGTCGACGACGCCGAGGACACGACCGCCGACGGCCTGGACTTCGAGAACGACGCGCCGATCACCGTCGAGTACAACCCGCGGGTGCCACCGGAGTCCTTCGACATGATCGTCGTGGACGAGTGCCACCGCTCGATCTACGGGCTGTGGCGAGGCGTGCTGGACTACTTCGACGCCCACATCGTGGGCCTTACGGCGACCCCGACGAAGCAGACCCTCGGGTTCTTCCATCAGAACTTGGTCTCCGAGTACACCTACGAGATGGCGGTCGCCGATGGCGTGAATGTCGACTTCGACGTGGTGCGGCTGTCGACCAAGATCGGGTCGCAGGGTTCGCTGATCGACGAGGGCACCACGGTCAAGGTCCGCAACCGCAAGACCCGTGCCCAGCGCCTGGAGCAGCTCGACGAGGACTTCGTCTACACCAACCGGCAGCTGGGCCGCTCGGTTATCGCCGAGGATCACATCCGCACCGTGCTCACGACCTACCGGGACAACTGGCGGCGCTGGTTCCCTGACCGGCAGGTGCTGCCTAAGACGCTTATCTTCGCGGCGGACGACAACCATGCCGAGGATGTGCTGCGCCACGCCAAGCTGGTCTTTGGGGAAGGCGACGAATTCGCCACGAAGATCACCTATAAGGTCCGTGCTGCGGGAAAGAACCCAGACACGCTAATCAACGACCTGCGTCACGACGCCGCGCTTCGTATCGCGGTGACGGTAGACATGATCGCGACGGGGACCGACGTGCGTGCCCTGGAGTGCGTGATCTTCCTGCGGGCCGTGCGCAGCGCGGTGCTCTTCGAGCAGATGAAGGGTCGTGGCGCACGCACCCTCGACCCCGACGAGCTGCGGGAGGTCACTCCGGGAGCAGACGCCGGGATCGCCAAGGACCGCTTCATCCTGCTGGACGCGGTCGGGGTCACCGACTCCCCGCTGGTCGACGCCAAACCCCTGACGGCCGCAACCGAAAAGCAGATCAGCCTCGAAAGGCTGCTCCAGAAATGCGCGACTAAAGCCATCAACGAAACCGAGGCCGCCGCGCTCGCTGGCCGACTCGCCCGCCTCAACCATCAGATCAGTCCAGCCGAACGACAGGAGCTGGCCACTGTCGGCAACGGCGTGACCATCGCCGAGATCGCCCGCGGCATCGTCACCGCCATCGACCCTGACCGACAGGAACAGGCCCACGCGAAGGGCGGGTCGGCAGCCGCCCGCAAGCTCGTCGAGGACGCGATCGCTCCGCTGACCGGCAACCCGCCGCTGCGCGGCCGCATCCTCGAGATCCGCCGCGACCACGACATCACCTACGACGAGACCAGCAAGGACGAGGTCATCAGCCTCGTAGAGGTGCCTAGAGAGGAACGCGCAGCCTCGACGGTGCAGTCGTGGCGCGCCTACCTTGCCCAGCATCGCGACGAGGTCACGGCGATTCAGGTCCTGACCGCCGCCCGTGGCGGCGGGCGCGACGCGCTCGACAAGCTCACCGAGATCGCGGCACGCATCCGAAGGCCACCTCATGCGTGGACCCCGGACATCCTATGGGACGCCTACGAGACCCTCGACAAGTCGATCGCATCACCCAGGGGGAACGCACAGTTGCCGGACCTGGTTAGTCTGATCCGCTACGAACTCGGTCTGGACACCAAGCTCAAGCCGTATCGCAGCGCGGTTGAGGAACGCTTCGCGGGCTGGCTGCTCCGCCAGAGGCAGGCAGGGATCGAGTTCACGGCCGACCAGGCGTGGTGGCTGGAGCAGATCCGCGACACGGTCGCCATCGGTGTGGGGATCTCAGTCGAGGACATCCATGGCGTACCCTTCACCGAGCGCGGCGGCCAAGCCGGCCTGATCAAGTGCTTCGGCGGCCGGGACCGTGCTCGCGCCCTCATCGCCGAGATGGATAGGGAACTAGCTTGACCGACGAACTTCCTAACGGGTGGGCAACAGCGAAGCTGGCTGACGTCGTCGATGTACTTGACGGCAGACGCGTTCCGGTAAACGCAAGAGAACGTGCCAGCCGTCCGGGAGACATTCCATACTACGGTGCCACGGGACAAGTCGGATGGATAGACGACCACCTGTTCGACGAGGACTTGATCCTTCTCGGTGAGGACGGCGTACAGTTCTTTGATCCAACAAAGCCGAAAGCCTATTTGATCTCGGGCAGGGCGTGGGTCAACAACCACGCTCACGTATTGCGAGCCCACGAGCAGTCGGTCGACAGGCGATTCCTTTGTTACTATCTGAACCATTTCAACTATGAAGGGTTTGTAAACGGAACGACGCGCCTTAAGCTAACTCAGGGAGCTATGAATCAAATTCCGATTCTTCTCCCTCCTCTTGCCGAGCAGCGGCGCGTCATCGAAACCCTCGAGGATCACCTGTCGCGCCTTGATGCCGCGTGCTCAATCGTCCGAGCGAATCTCCGTCGGTGCCAAGCTATGGAAGCGGCGGTAATCGACCAAGCCGTTCGCGGGTTACTGGTCAATCACGACTCCACCGATGAGATCGGCCCTTACGTGCAGGGGCTTAGTGGCTCCCGCCGGTCAATGACCGGCGGACGCTCGATCCCGAAACCTACCTCTTCTTCGCTCGCCATGAGTATTCCGACGAACTGGACGACCAAGTCCGTCGATGAGATCACCTGGAGTATCGAGTACGGGACCTCAGCCAAGGCGCACTCTGAGCCCGCGCCTAGTGACGTACCTGTTATCCGTATGGGCAATATTCAGAATCGCGAGCTCGATTTCACATCGTTGAAGTACCTGTCATCAAGCCATCCCGACGTCCAGAAGCTCTCGTTAACCGACGGCGACATCCTCTTCAACCGCACAAATAGCGCCGAGCTTGTCGGCAAGAGCGCGGTGTACCGGAGCGACTGTGGCCCAGCGACCTTCGCCTCTTATCTGATTCGCTGTCGCGTTCTTCCGGAAGTCGAATCGGACTGGCTCAACCTGGTGATCAACAGTCCTGTCGGTCGTGCCTACCTCAGTTCGGTGGTGAGCCAACAGGTTGGCCAAGCCAACATTAACGGCACGAAGCTGGCCACCATGCCGATCCCGCTTCCGACTCAGCAGGAACAGCGGGCCATTCTGGAAGTCGTGGACGACTACCTCGGCAAGCACAAACGCTTGACGAAAGCGCTGACCAGCTCGCTCCAGCGCGCGGAGCATCTGCGTAAGGCGCTGCTGTCGCGCACGTTCGCCGGAGAGCTCGTATCACAAGATCCAACCGAGGAGCCGGCGATCGAGGTCCTGAAGAGGACCGAGGCTGAGCGCAGAGTTCGGATCAAGACGACCCGCGCCCAGAGGACATCTGCCGTGCCGCCAAGGCAGACCAAGTACGTATCCGTCGGTATCCAGGAAGAGCTTCCGCTGTGACCCTCGAGATGATCAATGCCTCCGCTCAGGCTGAGACGAACTCCCTCGTCGCGAAGCTATGGAACTACTGCACAGTGCTGCGCGACGATGGCCTGTCCACGATCGACTACGTAGAACAGCTCTCGTACCTTCTTTTTTTGAAGATCGCCGACGAGCAGTACCAAAACGATCTGAGCGATGAGCCCAAGCGGGTCGTGCCCGAGAATCTGGATTGGGCGTCGCTGGTGGCGAAGAAGGGCGACGAGCTGGAGCGGCACTACCGGCACGTCCTGATCGAGTTGGCGAAGCATCCTCACACCAATCTCGGCACGATCTTTGCCAAAGCCCAAAACAAGATCACGGATCCGGCGAAGCTGCAGAAACTCGCCGTTGATCTGATCGGAAAGCAGGAATGGGCCGCCGCCGGAGTCGATATCAAAGGTGATGCCTACGAAGGCTTGCTCGCCAAGGGTGCGGAAGACGTCAAGACCGGCGCTGGCCAGTACTTTACGCCGCGAGCGCTTATCGACGCGATGGTCGCGGTCACCCAGCCGAAACCGGATGACACAATCCTAGACCCGGCGTGCGGCACGGGCGGCTTCCTGATCGCCGCGCATGCGTACATCGCGCGCGAGCACCGCGGGCGGATGACGAAGGCGCAGCAGGACCGCCTGTCCAGCGGTGCGATCCGCGGGGTTGAACTGGTCCCGGGCACCGCCCGGCTGGCTGCGATGAACATGATCCTGCACGGGGTCGGTACGAGCGACGGCCCGTCGCTGATCGACGTGCGCGACGCCCTGGCAAAGCAGCCGACCGGCGACGAGCGGGTCTCTCTGGTGCTGGCCAATCCGCCGTTCGGCAAGAAGTCTTCGATCACCGTGTACGGCACCGACGGGCGGCTCGACAAGGAAGACATCTCCTACGACCGCACAGACTTTCGCTCGACCACGACGAACAAGCAGCTCAACTTCGTGCAGCACATCATGTCTGTGCTGAGGGTCGACGGACGAGCAGCGGTGGTTC
This sequence comes from Asanoa sp. NPDC050611, assembly GCF_040654855.1. Classification (NCBI taxonomy): domain Bacteria; kingdom Bacillati; phylum Actinomycetota; class Actinomycetes; order Micromonosporales; family Micromonosporaceae; genus Asanoa; species Asanoa sp. NPDC050611. The sequence goes on along the minus strand of NZ_JBFAIU010000018.1, from coordinate 10,290 downwards.
TGCCGGACAACGTGCTGTTCGAAGGCGGTGCCGGGGAGGCCATCCGGCGGCGCCTGCTCAAAGAGTTCGACGTCCACACACTGCTGCGGCTACCGACAGGGATCTTCTACGCAGGCGGGGTGAAGGCCAACGTCTTGTTCTTCGACAAGAAGAACCCGCGCACCGACGGCAAGCCTTGGACCTCGAAGCTGTGGGTGTACGACTTCCGTGCCGGCGAGCACTTCACCCTCAAAACCCGACCGTTGCGCCGTAGGCACCTTGATGATTTTGTCGAAATGTATCTGCCAGGCAAGCCCCACGGCGAGCGAGTCGAGACCGAACGGTTCAAGGCCTTCACCATCGACGAGCTGCTTAAGCGCGACAAGGTCAACCTCGACATCACCTGGCTCAAGGACCCGGCGCTCGATGACGGCGACCGCCTCCTGCCGCCAGCGGTGATTGCCCGCGAGATCGTCGACGACCTTCAGGCCGCCCTCGACGAGTTTGCCGCCATCGCGGATGCGCTGGGTGAGGCAGGCGCCGATGAGTCGACCGTAGGCGAGCTGACTGAGCAGTGACTTTGGACAGAGTCAGCGACCCTGATACCTCGATCATGCGACCCGGTCCTGAAGGCGACGTATAGCGCTGCGTTCAAGACCGGTTACCGCCGGTTATCCAGGGTGCCCGTCGTTCGCTTGCTCCATCTGCCGACCTGGCGGCTGCGGATCGAGGCGCCGGACCGCAGGAGTGCGCCGCGTGCGGCGGTCAACCCGAGGTCGCTCTCGTCGCGAAAAGCGCGCTGGCAATCGATGGGTTGACCTGTGTACGGGTTGCTTCAGCCGCGGGCGGTCGATGGGCACCCGCCAGCCGCGGTGACCATTCGTCGACCCGGAGGATGGGCACGGCGTAGATGGACACGTCGCGGCTGGCGCGGACGTGATGGACGGGGTGGCGGTAGCGGCCGTGTTCGAGCGGGGTGTCGATGACGACTCCGTCTGTGGGTCAGTCGTAAGCGGTGATTCCTTCTGCCCGTAGGTATTTGCGGATGGTCTCGCGGGTCAGGCCGGTGACCTTGACGATCTCCTTCTGGCGCATGCCGTTTTGGTACTCGACGACGGCGGCGTGGGCAACAGCCTTCTTGCACTGTGCAACGTCGGCTCGCGCGGCGTTGAGAGCTTGGCGAGCGCGCTCGACCTTGGCCTTCGCATGGGCTAACGCGCGCACTGCTTCGTGAAGGCTCGTTGCGGAGGATTCTTCGGTCACAGAGGCATTCTTACGTTGACATGCTATGCCTGTCTATGCGCCAGTGATTGGCACACTTTCCTATTGTCGAATAGGCCAACATACGTAATGATAATTGGCGTAGTCGGCGCCTGTGGCCGACCATCGTGCGGACAGCTGCGAAAAGGGGAACTGTGGAACCATTGACCGCGCATCCCCCATGGTGCCGACGTGCTGATTGCGTCGGTCGCGGTGAGCACGTGTCGGCGCCGCTGGCCATGAGCACCACGGGCGACCTGGTCGGCATCGACGCCACGCTCGTGCGGCTCGACGACTCAGGGGTCACGCTCGTGCGGTTGGCGCTGACCGACGACGGCGTGACCACTGTGGTCGCTCTGTCACTCGATCAGGCACAGAAGCTGACCCGTTCGCTCGCGGACGTTGTCGTCGCGGGCTCCCGCCAGCCTCATTGAGGTCCTTGGATCGTCCGCTTCCGAGTTGGCACTCACCGCGGCGACGAGGACGAAGGGCCCCGACCGCTCCGTCGGGGCCCTTCCTATTACACAAGCGTGTTCGGCTTCCATAAAGGCCGACGACCGTTACGGCTTCTCGCCGGCGTCGGGCGGGCGTTGTGCTGGGCGGCTGCCAAGGACACGCACGGTGGTGCTCGCCTTGATCGGGGAGTCCGCGGGTCCGCGTAGGAATGGATCAATCCAGCGCGGCCGCCGAAGAGTCTTGCGCGGGCCGTAGGCGACGTTGCGCCAGTGCGGGGTGACCCAGACTCGCTCGGCCAGCGGCCGGCGGGACGTGCCGAGGGTGTCGGCGCGGCTTCGGCTCTGGGCCGGTCGTTGCCGAATGCTGACGATGGTGACCTTAGGGGCGGCACGGCCGGCTCGGGCGTACGTCCCACGGATCGCCTTACTAACCGCGGACGGTCGGAGCTCGGCCAGCTCCTGGGCGATCAGCAGCCACGTGGTTGCGAGGGTAGCGGGCGCTTCGGCGGCTCCGCCGATCGTCTCGTTGTCTGTGACGCTGCGGACGCGCATAGGTAGCAGCCAGCCGACTTGCTCGCGGACCCTTTGCAGCGGTGTGCCGTGGAGGCCTTCGCCGATGGTGCGGTAGCAGACGATGTCCCATCCGGTGCGGGTCCTCGTCCAGGAGGCGGCTCCAGCGTGCTGCGCGCCAACGGGACGTGACCAGACCAGCAGGCCGTCGTCGGCGGGCAGCAGGTCGCGACTGACGGTCAACTCGGGCAGGTTGGCGCTCGCGCCGTCGGCGAGGTCGGTGAACTCGCTGTCGATCCAGATGAGGTGTCCGCGGTCGAGGCCGTCGGCGACGGCGGGGGCGGCGGGCCGGAACGCCGGCGGCAGCTGGTGTGGGTTGCGGTACAGCCGACCGAGCCGGTCGCGGATTTTGGGGATGGTGCGTGGGTCGATGGCGGTGGCGGGCCATGCCGTGGTGGTGAGCAGGATGGTCCGGCCCGGGTCCAGATGCTCGAGGAACCCGCGGTGGAATTCGGCGACGTGCTGGAATGCGCGGGGGGAGGCGATGCCGAGGGCGCTTGCGGCGTGCCGGGACAGGTGGTCGAATCTGCGGTCCTGAATGAGGGTGTGGCACGTCGCGCACGCGGCCCAGCGTTCGCCGTACCGGTTGACGAGGGTGGTGTCGGCGCCGTGGGCGATGGCGGTGAGGTCCCCGCCGTGCAGGGTCCAGAGTGGGTGCGGGTCGCCACAGAAGTCGCATCGGCGGTGGACGGTGTCCAAATTACGAGTCGGGACGGGATCGGGCTGGTGGTCGGTCACGGGGCCGTGGCCGTCGGGATGGACGTAGACGGCCGGATTGCCGGAGGTGTTGAGGACGCGTAGGCAGGTCCGGCAGGCCATCTCCTCGGGCTGCTGGGTCACGGCTTCACCTGCCCGGTGCGGTGGTCCCGGGGGCGGGGTCCGCGACGACCGGTCACGGTAGGCATGGTCATGCCGGGCTGGTAGAGGCGGTGGGTGTTGCCGCCGCCGCGGTGCTTGGCGTGGTACATCGCGGCGTCGGCGTGGCGCATGGCCACCGCCTCGAACGGCTCGTCGGGCTGGGCGACGGTGACGCCGACGCTGACAGTTGGGGTGATCTGCGTGGTGATGCCGTCGGCGCCGCGCACATAGACGGGCTCAGCCACCCGGCTGACCAACAGCGCTGCGATCTGCGACGGGTCACGATCGGCTGCGGGCACGAGCGCGGCGTACTCGTCGCCGGACAGGCGAGCGGCGGTCCCGTCGTAGCCGGCAACGACGTCTTTGATGCGGCGGGCGACGGTGACGAGCAGTTCGTCGCCGGCTTGGTGGCCGAAGGTGTCGTTGACCGCTTTGAAGTTGTCGATGTCGAGCAACATCAGGATCATCACCGTGGGCGGGTCGAGTGGGGCGGCGTCGGCTTCGAGGAACAGGCCGTCGCGGTTGAGTAGCCCGGTCAGCGGGTCGGAGATCAGTAGCCGGGTCATCTCGAGGACGCGGAGGGAGGCGGCGCGGCGGATGGACCGCTGGCGGACCAGCAGCCCGACGGTGAACCCGATCAGCGCACTGGCGATCAAGGCGAGGAGCAGAAACACTGGGAACCTCCATGTTTGGAGAACCCGGGACGCCGTCGTTTCGAGGCGGGGCGTCCCGGGTCCATGAACGACGAAGGCCCGCCGGACGGCGGGCCATGTGTTTGTTTCGAGCGGGACGGGTTAGCTGCCGGCTCGAGCGTCTAGCGGCAGGCCTTGTGGGTGATGTGCCACGTCGCGCCCACGCGGACCGGGAAGCGTCCGGCGCTGGTGGGCTCGCCCCGCCACGACGGCTGACGCGGTTCGTCACCCCGTGGCCGGCGGCGCAGAACGATGGTGGGTTCTCGCCCGGCGGCCGGCTGCCGGTGCTCGTACCGCTCTGACAGGACGTCGACGTAGTCGATGGTCGAGAAGTAGGCGGTGTACTCGCCGTGCACGATAACGCCGCCGAGCCGGTCGCAGCAGGCGATGTTGACCGGGTGCCAGCCGTTGACCGCGACTGTCGCGATGTGGCCGCAGTCCAGCGACAGGTCGAAGACGCACAGCCGATGGACTTCGGTGTCTGGTTCGGTCACGGTCGCCGCATCCACCGCGGACTGGCCGCGAAGGTATGGGCGGACGTAGTCGACATGCAGTGGTGGCTGGTCGATTCGGTTCGGGGCGCAGATGGGACGCCAGCCGTCGGGCTCGCACGCCCACCAGGTGGTGCCGTTGAGATCAGCATCGACGGCGACGACGTCTCCGATCGACAGTGACCTCAGGCTCACGAGCCGGTAGACCCAGGCAGCCAACGCCTCACCCGGCGGGAGCCCGCTGGGAAGCCCGTTGAACGGGTCGACGTCCGCATTGAATGTCTGGAAGGCCCAGTCCGCTACGTCATGCGGGGTCGAGTGGGCTGCCAGCTGAACGCGGCAGCGGATCGCTCCGGTGAGCCACTCACCGTCGGTGTACGGCTCGAACTGCCCGGTGCGGTTGTGGTAGACGCTGACGAGGTAGCTCGACACGATCAACCTCCGGCCGCGGGTCGGGGCGGGGTGAGGGCGAGGTACGCCCGTTTGAGGTCGCCGGCTACGAACTCGCCGCCCTCGCTGGCGGCCTCGAGCGACTCGGCGGCCCGCCGGCCCGCCGGGTCCGTCATGGCGCCGGCGGCGGCGATCCGTGCTAGCTCGGCGAGGCGCTGGAGCGTCTGTGCGAGGTGGGCGTGGAGCAGCGCCATGCCGTTGACCAGGTGAGCGAGGTCGTCACGGTCGCGGTGTGCGCGGTCCCGACTGGTCGTGTCAAGGAGTCGGTTCGCAGCCAGCAGTCCGAGCCGTAGCGCGAACGTGGTGTGCTCGCGGTCGAAGCGTCCGTCGTCGCTGAGGATCACGGCGGCTGCGGCGTAGGCGGTCGCGAGTTGGTGCGCTTGCGGGTAGCTGGCCGACAGGAACGGCTCGGTGGGGAAGCCGTCGTCGACGAGATACGGCGCAGGCTTGAGCATGTGACCTCCCTGAGGCGTGATTGAGCGGCGGTCGTCGGCGGACCGCAGCGAGGTGAAGGGGGATTGGCCGGCCCGTCGGAAGCGACGCGGCAGGCCTGACTGCTGATGAGCTGAGGCCGGCGATACGGCGGCCGACCACAAGGTGGTGGGCGCGGTTGCGATCGCGGGCGTGCAGATCAGCAGATAGGGAGAGACAGAGACTTCAGGTTAAGCCGGCCGACACCACGGGAGCCCGAGCTGTCAGGTCGGGGATGGCTGACCTGACCTAACAGGTTAGGGACGTCCAGCTCGGCGGAGCGCTCTGACATCGACTCGAGGTCCACTGAACGGCCATCATGGCGACGGTGAATGCGAGCCCCTGAACCGTGCAGCCCGCGATAACCACAGGCGTCCAGGCCGCTGTTGGGTCACCATGACCGCGTGGACGGGATCGAAGCACTGAGCACGACGCGGGACGCCGCCGCGTTGTGGAGTGTCGGCGACGTCAGCGCCGCAGAGCTGGTGCGATGCGCCTGCGACCTGCTCGTGGCGGGGTTCGACGGGCCAAACCTGCGGATGCTCGCCGCAGTGCCGTTCCGCAATGCGGACGAGGAGGTGCCGGAGGTGGCCGAAGCCGCACTGGCCGACATCAGCTTGACCTACTACGTGCGAGGTAGCCAGGCAGGCCAAGAAGCGGCTGTTGCCGCGTTGGCCGCCCGCCTGCTGGCCGGAACGATGTCCCCGGTGAGCCTGGCCGCATGGGCGCATTCGACGATCGGCCCATGGCCGGCTTGCTCTCGCCGAGCGACTCGTTGAACTCGATGACGTCTACGACACCATCGAGTACACCGACATGACAGAACCAGACATCGATGCGCAGGTCATCGACGAAGCCCGGCGAATCGTGCACGAGGCTTGTCGGACGATCCCACCGACTCCCGGACGCTAACGGCCCGTACAACACTGCGGGACGACAGCGTGGTTCCGTTAGGACACGTGGGTTCAGCCGAACTCGCGGAGTTTCACTCGCGGCGCAGCACCAGGACGTCCTCATGGGCGACGAGGTGAACGGGAATGCCGTCAGCGCGGGCCCGGCGGACCGCCATCAACCCGAACATCGAGGCGCGGTGGACGATCTGTCCGTCACGGACTGCGGCGAGCATCGCCGCGCACCGTTCCACCGGGGTCAGCCCCGCTGAGCGGGCGGCGGTGAGGAGTTCCCCGGGCAGGTCAATCAGATCATCCCGTTGCCGGCGTACGGGCCGGCTGGTGATCACGACGGTTCCGCCGGGCCGGAGCAGGCGGTGGCTGGAGGCGAGGATCTGGGTGAATCCGTCGAGCAGGCGTGACCATCCGCCGTAGGCGAGGTTGCCGCTTTCCCGGTCGCCGTAGTGGTGGTCCCGTTTGCGGACACCGCTGGCTGTTGTCTTGACCAGGCCGTGGGTTCCTCGCCCATATGGTGGTGAGGTCAGGAGAAGGGCCACGCGCCCGACCGCGGACGCGGGGACCAGGTCGAGCAGGCCGGTGGCGTCCCCGCTGATCACCTGCGCGGCGCCGGTCGCGCCGTGCTCGGCGGCGAGGCCGACGTTGGCTTCGGCCAAGGCGGTGAACCGGGGCTCGATGTCGATCCCGATCGCGTGCCGGCCCGCGTGCATGGCCTCCACCAGCGTGGTGCCGGACCCGCACATCGGGTCGAAGACCAGGTCGCCGAGCGCGGTGTACGCGCTGATGGCGTGGGCGGCGAGGTGGGGCAGCATCTTGCCGGGATGGCTGGAGGTCTGCGGGACGTATCGGCCTCGCCGCTGGTCTCGGGCGGGCTGCTGGCAGGTCAGCCAGACAGAGGTGACCGGCAGGCTCTCAGTCATCGGCCACGCCGTCCGCGGCGGCGCTGCGGGTGAGGATCAGCACGTCGGTGTGGATGTCCATCTGGGCGCGTAGGCCTCGTCGAGGTGGCCGGTCGGCGGCGACGATGTGCTGCAGGTAGGCGAGCCCGGCCTGCTTGGCGGCGATGACGACGTCGACGGGCAGGGTGAGGTCGCCGTGAGGCAGGAGCACCGCCACGCATCCACCCGCGGCGAGGCTGGCACGGCAGCGGTCGAAGAACCCAGCCGGCGTCGCGCCGTCTAGCGGCCAGCCGGTGACGATGAGTGCCGCGGCCTCTCTGCCCCACCCGCCGGGGCGCGCGTGAGGCAGGTGGGTGCGGCGGCGGGCGGCGATGACAGCGCGGGCGAGCTGCGGCCCGGATGTCAGGTCGATGACCAGATCCGAGGGGTGGCTGAGGTTGTGGATCAGCCGCACGCCCATCGCGTTGGACATGGTCTCGCCGGGGTCGGGGGAGCGGACGGGCCAGACGGTGATGGGTACGGGCGGGTCGCCGGGTACCACGTCCCCGATGGGAACGGGTGCGCGGTCGTGGTTGCTGTGGGTCATCGGCGCGGTGGCCCCCAGGCCGGGCGGGCGTACTGACGATTCCCAGTGCGCCGCTGTCAGGCCGGTCGAACCCACCCTTGCCCTGACAGCACCGTCCCATCGACCTGACACCGAGCCGCACCGGCGGGCCCCGGTACGGACGAACCTGACCGGACCTGTCCGGGTCTGACAACCGCCCTGCGCTGTCAGGCCGGGCTGTCCCAATCGGAGGTGGCGCCTTCGCGCAGTGCGGAGCGCTGGACCCGAGGGGGCATGACGATGGCAACCAACCGCAGCGGACGCGACACGGCGTTGACCACCGCTGAGAAGGCGTTCGGCTTGCTGACCTGTAAACCGGCGCCGCTGGTCTTCGACGCTCGCGCGGTGGCAGGTCTGCCGAGCCAGACACTGCCGCTGGACGAGCTACGCCGGTTGCTGGTGTGCGAGCGTTACGACAGCGGCACCGCCGACGCGGTGTGGTGCCAGCTCGCCCAGCATGCCCGCGAGTGGGGTCCGGCCTGGGTCGTCGGCGCGATCGGCGTCGCCCTGCCGGCGCTGACCCGTCTCGCCGCGAGGATCAGCCGCGGCCACGCCCGCCACGCAGACGACGTGGACTCCGAAGTCCTTGCCGGATTCCTGCACGCGCTGCGCACGGCTGATCTGGTGGCGCCGCGGTTGTGGCTTCGGTTGTGCTGGGCGGCGTGGCGTGCCGGCGCGGCGGTCGTCGATGAGGTCGACGGCGAGGAGCTGCCGGTTGAGCTGCCCAGTGGCTCCCGTTCGCCGAGGAAGCCGTACGGGCATCCGGACCTTCTGCTCGGCCGGGCGGCTGCCGCTGGCCTGATCACCGCGGCGGCGGCGGAGCTCATCAGTGCAACCCGGTTCGGTGATGCGCTGATCGAGCACCTGGCCGCCGAGCAGGGTGTGACCCCGGCGGCGCTGCGCATGCGCCGGCGGCGCGCCGAGCGGGTCGTTGCCGCCGCTGTGGCACGAGGCGACCTATCCGGCCCGGTCCGCCGCGCCAGCCGCAGGGACCACGCCGACGCCGCCTGACAGCCGCGTCCATCTGAAGCGGCCGTTCCGGGGTTCGATCGGGACGGCCTCCTGCGTGCCGTGCGGCAGCTCGTATCGGCTACCCGGACGAACCGCGTGATGTCTGTCAGGGCGTGACAGGCCGCCAGCGAGTTCGATCGCCCTGACAGCCGAGATCTGAGTGGTGCATGCCATCCACGGCATGCCCGCCGGCGGGGACCCCGTCCGGCGAGGTCCACGGTCCGGCATGGCCTGGCGCGGCGTACTGACACCGCCATCCCTTCGCCGACGTGTGAGGGAGGAGCGCCCCCACCGGACCACCGGCCTTCGCCCGGTCCCCACTGCGGCGGCCCCAAGATCCCTTGTGGAGCGCCGTCATGCACACCACTCTGTCTGTCCTGTCCGACCTCGCCGCCGTCGCGGAGCCGATGGCCGCGCCGAAGACCATCAACGAGGTCATTTCCGGCATCACCGGCTGGATCATGGGCATCATCGCGATGGTCGCGACGATGTTCCTCGTCATCGCCGGCCTGCGGTACATGGCCGCTGGTGGCGACCCGGCCCAGGTCGAACAGGCCAAGAACAATTTCAAGTCAGCCCTGGTTGGGTACGCCCTGGCGGTTCTGTCGCCGGTCGTGCTCGGCATCCTCGCCGGGATCGTGGGCGGCCCCAAGTGATCGACTCGCTGATGGACGGGATGGTCGGCTGGCTCGCCGGCACGGTCGTCGACCTGCTCGCCGGCCTGCTGGCCTTCCTGTCGTCGTCGATCTTCATCTCGCCGGACGTCACGGTGCTGCCGCAGGTGCGATCGATCGCCGACAAGAGCGCCCTGGTCGTCAACGCCTGCTTCATCCTCGCGATCATCGCCACGAGCGTGGCCAGCATGGTCGGCGACTCCGTCGAGATGCGGTACCGGCTCAAGGAGCTGATCCCGCGGCTGGTCGTCGGGTTCGGCCTGTCCACGTTCGCCCTCGCGCTCACCGGCGTTCTCATCGACGTCGCCAACGCACTGACCGTGTCGATGACCGGCATGTCCGCGCCGACCACCGAGGCGGTCACCTTCACGCAGAAGCGCATCACAGCCGCGATGACGGACGGAGACGCCGCGGTGCTGATGGCCGTCATCGGCGTGCTCATCGTCGTCCTGCTGTACCTGCTGATCGGCACCTGGCTCGTCCGCATCGCGCTGCTGGTCATCCTCGCCGGTGTCGGACCGCTGGCGCTGGCCTGCTACGCCACCCCCTGGACGCAGGGCGTCGCGCAGCTGTGGTGGCGGACCCTGCTCGCTTGCCTGGCCACGCCCGCGTTGCAGGCGACCGCGTTCACCGTCGGCGTCAACCTGCTCATAGAACCGGACGCGAACCTGCCGATGCTGCTCGGCCTGCCCGGCTCGGACACGATCAACCTGCTGCTGGTCATCGTCGTCCTCTGGACCACAGTGAAGATTCCCAGCGTGATGCGCCGGTTCGCTGCTCATCCGTCCGGGCCGCGGGTCGTCGGGCTCGTCGTGCGCACCGTCGCCCTCCAAGGGCTGACCCGCAACCTGCGTCGGCGTACGACGCCGACGCCGGCCCGCGGATCGACATGAGCAACCCACACTTGCCACCACTACCGCCGGCTGCGCAACGTCTACGTCAATCGGAGCGGCACATGAACCACCTCG
>NZ_JBFAIU010000017.1:0-48621 GCF_040654855.1 Asanoa sp. NPDC050611 | reverse complement strand
GCCACCGCCCACGCGGCCATATCCGCGGTCAAGGCGACCTCAGGACCATCGTCGGCCTCAGCCAGGGCGGTCAGATCCGTGGCCGGGCCACCTTCGGACGGTCTCAGGCCTCAGGCCCGGGCGGCCAGATCCGCGGCCACGGCAATCTCCGGGCCGACGTGGGCCTTACGCCCACGCGGCCAGATCAGCGGCCAGAGCCGCTGCCGGACCGCCATGGGCGCTATGCCCAGGCGGCCGGGTCCGCGGTCAGGTCGCGGACGCGGTCCGGGAGCTTGCCCGTCGCCACGTCGTGGATCGAGACCAGGTCCAGGATCTCGCGTTCGCTCGCTCGCAGGGCGATCCAGACCTCCTGCAGCGCCGCCGCGGCACCTGAATAACCCAGGTCCTCCGGGCGTTGGCCGCGGACGTTGGCCAGCGGGCCGTCGATCGCCCTTATCACCTGCCCCAGCCCGATCTCCCGCGCCGGCCGGGCCAGCCAGTAGCCACCGTCCGGGCCCCGCTGGGCGTGCACCAGGCCCGCCCGCCGCAGTTGCAGGAGGATGCTCTCGAGGAACTTCGGCGGGATGTCCTGCGCCTTGGCCACCTGCTCGGCGGTCATCGGCGACGGGGCCGCGGCGCCGTCCTGATCAGCCGCGGCGGCCAATTCAGCCATCGCGCGCAGTGCGTAGTCGACCCGTGCGGACAGTCGCATGGCACTAATCCTATCGGGTACGTATAACCGAATGGATCATGCGCCCACGCGGCGGAGGAGGCCCTCCTGGACCGCGGTGGCGATGTTGGCTCCTGACGTCGTGAACATGCGGCCCGTGGCCAGGCCGCGGCCGCCCGACGCCGACGGGCTCCAGCAGTCGTAGAGGAACCACTCGTCCGCCCGGAACGGCCGGTGGAACCACAGCGCGTGGTCCAGACTGGCGCCGATCACGCCGCCCGGGCCCCAGACCTCGCCGTGCACCGAGAGGACCGAGTCCAGGAGCGTCATGTCCGACGCGTAGGTGAGCGCGCAGGCGTGCAGCAGCGGATCATCAGGCAGCTTGCCGTCGATGCGCATCCACACCCGCTGGTGCGGGTCCGCGCGCCGGTCGCCCGGTGGGACCCAGCCCGGCTCACCGACGTAGCGCACGTCCAGCGACCACGGCACCGAGCTCCAGATGCCCAGGCGCTCCGGGTAGGCACCCAGGCGCTCCCGCATCGTCGGGACCTCCTCCGGCCCCGGCACGTCCAACGGTGCCGGCGCCTGGTGGTCCAGGCCGTCCTCGTGGCGGTGGAACGACGCCGACATGAAGAAGATGGTCTTGTCGTTCTGTACGGCCACCGAGCGGCGCACCGAGAACGAGCGGCCGTCGCGGATGTTCTCCACCCGGTACTCGATCGGCTGGCCCGACTCACCCGGCCGCACGAAGTAGCCGTGCAGCGAGTGCACCGTGCGCGACGGGTCGACCGTGCGGCCCGCCGCCACGAGGGCCTGGGCCGCGACGTGGCCGCCGTACACCCGTTGCAGGCCGACGACCGGCGTGGTGCCGACGAACGTGTCCTCGGACCGCCGCTCGAGGTCGAGCATCCGGACCAGGTAGTCGACCGCCGACTGCCCGCCCTCGGGCATGGCGCCGGACGTCACGGAATCTGGCGCTGCACGGTGGCCGGGTCGACCAGCGAGCCGATCAGGTGCACCCGCAGCGTGTTGGTCGAGCCGGGCGTGCCGGGCGGGCTGCCGGCCACGACCACCACGTAGTCGCCCGGCTCGGCCCGGCCGAGGCCGAGCAGCGCCCGGTCGACCTGGCGGAACATGTCGTCGGTGTGCTGGACGAACGGCATGTGGAACGTCTCCACACCCCAGCTCAGCGCCAGCTGGGCGCGCACCTCGGAGACCGGGGTGAAGGCCAGCAGCGGCAGCTCGCAGTGGAGCCGGGCGAGGCGGCGGACCGTGTCGCCGGTCTGGGAGAACGCGACCATCGCCTTGGCGCCGACGGCGCGGGCGACGTTGGACGCGGCGATGGTGAGCGCGCCGCCGTGCGTACGCGGGTCGTGCTGCAGGCGCGGCACCGGCATCCCGCCGGCCTCGGTCGTCGAGATGATCTTCGCCATCGTGCTGACCGTGAGCACCGGGTACTTACCGACGCTGGTCTCGCCGGAGAGCATCAGCGCGTCGGCGCCGTCGAGCACCGCGTTGGCCACGTCGGAGGCCTCGGCGCGGGTCGGGCGGGCATTCTCGATCATCGAGTCGAGCATCTGGGTCGCGACGATGACGGGCTTGGCGTCCTCGCGACACATCTGCACCGCGCGCTTCTGCACCAGCGGCACCTGGTCGAGCGGGAGCTCCACGCCGAGGTCGCCGCGGGCGACCATGACGCCGTCGAAGGCGTCGACGATCTCCTCGAGGCGCTCGACCGCCTCGGGCTTCTCCACCTTGGCCAGGACCGGGCGGCGCACGCCGACCTCGTCCATGATCGAGTGGACCAGCTTGGCGTCGTCGGGCGAGCGGACGAACGAGAGCGCCACGAGGTCAACGCCCAGGCGCAGGGCGAAGCGCAGGTCCTCGGTGTCCTTCTCGGACAGCGCCGGCACGCTCACCGCGACGTTGGGCAGCGAGACGCCCTTGTTGTTGGAGACCGGGCCGCCCTCGATCACGAGCACCCGGATGTCGTTGCCGTTGACCTCGGTGACCTCGACCGCGACCTTGCCGTCGTCGATCAGCAGGCGGTCACCGGGCCGGACCTCCTGGGGAAGCTTCGAGTAGGTGCAGGACACCCGGTCGGCGGTGCCGACGATCTCGTCGCTGGTGATCACCACGGAGTCGCCGGTGCGCCACTCGTGCGGGCCGTCGGCGAACCGGCCGAGCCGGATCTTGGGGCCCTGCAGGTCGGCGAGCACCGCGACCGCGCGGCCGGCCGCGTCGGCGGCCTCGCGCACCAGCTTGTAGATCGCCTCGTGGTCGGCGTGGTCACCGTGGCTGAAGTTGAGCCGCGCCACGTCCATACCGGCGTCTACGAGCCCACGGATCCGCTCCGGCGAGGAGGTGGCTGGGCCCATCGTGCAGACAATCTTCGCGCGGCGTGTCACGCCCATGAGGCTAGTCTCTTTCCCGGATCGTCCTCGTAACCGGCTTCTGTCGGGAATCCGAACAGTTGCCGTCACCGCCGTCATCTACCGCCGGTGACCGTCAGCGAGCCTACTCCCAGCACGAGCACCGATGGCACCCGACTGACGGTCACCGAGCGTTAAAAAAACGTCACGCCGCGAGGGGTACGGCCGCCGGATCGACCGGAGTCGGCAGCTCGCCCTCGCCACCCAGGTACGAGTGGATCGCCGACGCGGCCGCCCGCCCCTCGGCGATCGCCCACACGATCAACGAGGCACCCCGGTGCACGTCACCGGCGACGAACACCCCGTCGGTGCCGGTCTGCCAGTCCGGCCGCGCGTCGACCGCGCCACGCGCGTTGCGCGCCACGCCGAGCTGGTCGAGCAGCGGCTGCGGCTCGGTGCCGTCGAAGCCGATGGCCAGCAGCACGATGTCGGCCGGCAGCTCCCGCTCGGTGCCCGGCACCACGTGGATCCGGCGGTGGCCGTCGACCTTGGTCACGGAGACCTCGGCGATCCGGACCGCCCGCACCGCGCCGGTGCCGTCGTGCACGAACTCCTGCACGCCGACCGCGAAGTCGCGCGAGCCGCCCTCCTCGTGGGCCGGGTAGTTCCGCAGGATCCACGGCCAGGTCGGCCACGGGTCCCGGGCCTCGTCCCGGACCGCCGGCGGCTCCGGGTAGAGGTCGAGCTGGTACACCGCCGCCGCGCCCTGCCGGTGGGCCACGCCGAGGCAGTCGGCCGCGGTGTCGCCGCCACCGATGATCACGACGTGCTTGCCCGCCGCGTCGATGGGCGTCGAGGACGCCAGGCCGGCCGCCACCCGGTTGGCCGGGACGAGGTGCTCCATGGCCAGGTGTACGCCGCGCAGCCCGCGCCCGGGCGTCGCCGGCGTGTCCCGGCTCTGCAGCGCGCCGCAGGCCAGCAGCACCGCGTCGAACTCGGCCCGGAGCTGGTCCGCGGTCACGTCCACGCCGACGTTGACGCCGGTCTCGAAGACCACGCCCTCGGCGAGGAGCTGCTCCACCCGGCGGTCGATGTGCGACTTCTCGAGCTTGAAGTCCGGGATGCCGAACCGCATCAGCCCGCCGACCCGGTCGTCCCGCTCGAACACCGTCACCGCGTGCCCGGCCCGGGCGAGCTGCTGCGCGGCCGCGAGGCCCGCGGGACCCGACCCGACCACCGCGACCCGCTTGCCGGACGCGTGCCCGGCGGGCTGGGGCGTGACCAGCCCGAGGTCGAACGCCCGGTTGGCGATCTCGACCTCGACCTGCTTGATCGTCACGGGCGCGCCGCCGGCGATGCTGAGCACGCAGGACGCCTCGCACGGCGCCGGGCAGAGCCGCCCGGTGAACTCCGGAAAGTTGTTGGTGGCGTGCAGCGACTCCGCGGCCGACGCCCACTGCCCGGTGCGGACCAGGTCGTTCCAGTCCGGGATCCGGTTGCCGAGCGGGCAGCCCTGGTGGCAGAACGGGATGCCACAGTCCATGCAGCGGCTGGCCTGCTCGCGGATCAGCCCGTCGTCGGCCGACGGGTAGACCTCGCGCCAGTCCTGGATGCGGACCGGCACCGGGCGCCGCTGCGGCAGCCGACGCTCGTGGTGCAGGAAACCCTGTGGATCAGGCACGTGCTACCTCCATGACAGCCGTGTCGACGTCATGGCCGGCAGCCTCGGCGGCCCGGATGACCGCCATGACGCGCTTGTAGTCGCGCGGCACGACGGCGGTGAACTCGCGGGCCGCTTCCGGCCAGCGCTTGAGCAGGTCCTCGGCGACGGCCGAGTCGGTCTCCGCGAAGTGGCGCTGCACGAGCGCCTGCACGGTGACCTGCTCGTCGTCGGAGAGCGGGGTCAGCTCGACCAGCTCGGGGTTGACCCGAGCGGCGTCGGCGCGCCACAGGTACGCCGTGCCGCCGGACATGCCCGCCGCGAAGTTGCGGCCGGTCGGGCCGAGCACGACGACGGTGCCGCCGGTCATGTACTCGCAGCCGTGGTCGCCGACGCCCTCGACCACCGTGGTGGCGCCGGAGTTGCGGACCGCGAACCGTTCGCCGACCCGGCCGCGCAGGAACAGCTCGCCCCCGGTCGCTCCATAGAGGATGGTGTTGCCGGCGATGATCTGCTGCTCGGCCACGAACGGCGCGTCGACGTGCGGGCGCACCACGACCCGGCCGCCGGACAGGCCCTTGGCGACGTAGTCGTTGGCGTCGCCGTGCAGCCGGATGGTCACACCGCGGGGCAGGAACGCGCCGAACGACTGGCCACCGGTGCCGACCAGGTCGAGCTCGATGGTGTCGTCGGGCAGCCCTTCGCCGCCGAACCGCCGGGTGACGGCACCGCCGAGCATCGCGCCGACGCTGCGCTGGTCGTTGCGGACCGCGACGGTGGCCCGCACGGGTGTGCCGTCGGCCAGCGCCGGTGCGGCCAGCTCCACGAGCTGGTTGTCGAGCGCGCGGGCCAGACCGTGGTCCTGCTCGCGGACGCGGCGGCGGGCCGCGCCCTCCGGCAGGTCCGGCACGTGCAGCACCGGCGACAGGTCGAGCCCGTTGGCCTTCCAGTGGTCGATCGCCGGTGCCAGGTCGAGCAGCTCGGCGTGGCCGATCGCCTCGTCGATCGAGCGGAACCCCAGCTCGGCCAGGTAGCCGCGGACCTCCTCGGCGAGGAACTCGAAGAACGTCACGACGAACTCCGGCTTGCCGGTGAACTTGTCGCGCAGCTTCGGGTTCTGGGTGGCGATGCCGACCGGACAGGTGTCGAGGTGACAGACCCGCATCATCACGCAGCCCGAGACGATCAGCGGCGCGGTGGCGAAGCCGAACTCCTCGGCGCCGAGCAGCGCGGCGACGACCACGTCGCGGCCGGTCTTGAGCTGGCCGTCGACCTGCACGGTGACCCGGTCCCGCAGCCCGTTGAGCAGCAGCGTCTGCTGCGTCTCGGCCAGCCCCAGCTCCCACGGGGTGCCGGCGTGCTTGAGCGAGTTGAGCGGGCTGGCGCCCGTACCCCCGTCATGTCCGGAGATCAGGATGACGTCGGCCTTGAGCTTGGCGACGCCCGCGGCCACGGTGCCGACACCGACCTCGGAAACGAGCTTCACATGTACGCGCGCCGCCGGGTTGACCATCTTGAGGTCGTGTACGAGCTGCGCCAGGTCCTCGATGGAGTAGATGTCGTGGTGCGGCGGCGGCGAGATCAGCCCGACGCCCGGCGTGGCGTGCCGCGTCTTCGCGATCCACGGCCACACCTTGTTGCCGGGCAGCTGGCCACGGGCCGCGCGAGGTCCGTGCGGCGATCGCCCGTGGCGAGCACGTCAGCACTCTGGCGTTCTCGGAGGCCGGCTCGCGCAGCCACTTCTGGGCGCCGATGAGCACGGCGACGCCGGACGGCGCGATGGTCCGCCTCGACGCCCGCAAGAGCTGGGTCACCTCGGCCGGGGAAGCTGACAGCTATGTCTGGTCGAGCAAGCCCTTGGCCGCGCCGGGCCCGATGACGCTCTGGTTCGTGCCGTCCGATGCGGACGGGCTGCGGGTCTCCGGGCGCTTCGATGGTGTCGGCCTGCGGGGCAACGCCTCCAGGCCGGTCGCGGCCGAGGGGGTCGCGGTGCCGGGCGCCGCAATGCTCCGCGACGACGGTGCCGGTCTCGACATCGCGCTGGGCACGGCGCTGCCCGTCTTCCTGACCGGGAACGCCGCGTTCTGCGTGGGCCTGACCACCGCGCTGCTCGACGAGGCCGCGACGCATCTGACGAACACCCGCCTGGAACACCTGGACCAGACGCTGGCCGAGCAACCGGTGACGCGCACCGAGTACGCGCGGCTCCGCACCCGGGGCGACGAGGCCCGCGCCTTTCTCGCCGACACGCTCGCCGCGCTCGCCGGCGGACGCCCCGACGCCACGCTGCGCGTGCTCCAGGTCAAGGCCGTCGCCTCGGAGGCCGCCTCCGAGGTGGCCGACGGCGTGATGCGCCTGTGCGGCGGCGCCGCCTTCCGCAAGGAGCTCGGCGTCGAACGCCGTTTCCGGGACACCCTGGCCGCGCGCGTGATGGCACCGACGACGCCGGCCCTGCGCGACTTCGTCGGCCGTGCCACGCTCGGCCTGCCGCTGTTCGACGGCGCGTCGTGATGGACGACCAGACGTTGCTGATGGGGGCCGTCGCGTACAACCCGAAGGTCGTCACCATCTGGGCGGGCTTCCGCCGCGCGCTGCGCGACTCGGGGCTGCCGTTCGACTTCCTGCTCTACTCGAACTACGAGCGGCAGGTGGAGGACCTGGTCGCCGGCCGGATCCACGCGGCGTGGAACTCACCTCTGGCGTGGCTGCGCGCCCAGCGGCTGGCCAACGCCGAGGGCCGCACGGTGCGGGCCGCCGTCATGCGCGACACCGACCGGGATCTGACGTCGGTCGTCGTCGTCCGGTCCGACTCCGACGTGACGGCGCCGGGCGACCTGCGCGAGCGTACGGTCGCCGTCGGGGCGGTCGACTCGCCCCAGGCCACGCTGATACCGCTGGCGCACCTGCGGGCGGCCGGCGCGTCGGATCTCGACGTGCGCCGCTTCGACGTCGGCGTCGGACTGCACGGCGACCACATCGGCGGCGAGCGGGAAGCCGCCCGTGCGCTGGCGGCCGGCGAGGTCGACGCGGCATGCATGATCGACGCCAACCATCTCGCGTTCGCCCGCGAGGGCACGCTCGCGCCGGGCGGCACCCGGATCGTCGCTCAGAGCGCGCCCTACGACCACTGCAACATGACGCTCGTCGACACGGCGCCGGCCACGCTCGCCGACCGGTTCGTCGAGCTGCTGCTGGCCATGTCGTACGCGGACGACGCGGTCCGTCCGCTGCTCGACCTGGAAGGGCTGAAGGCGTGGCTTCCGGGCCGGACCAGCGGGTACCTCCAGTTGGACCGGGCGGTGGACGAGGAGAGCTTCTACGACGCCAAGGGTCAGGTGACCGCCGCGGGTTACACGCCATGACGACGGCCCGGCTCGACCTGGAACGGCTCGGCTTCGAGCAGGGCGCCCACATCCTGGTGGAACGCGCGCTGCGCGAGGTTCCGCCGGGCGGAGGGCTGCGCGTCGTCGGCGATGATCCGGCGCTCGCCGTGCACCTGCGGACCTGGTGCAGGAGCCGAGGGCACCGGTTCGCTGTCGAGGCCGACGGCTGCCTGGTCGAGCCAGGCTCGGGAGACACCCAGCGCTGGGCCGGCGCACAACGGGCCGGTGGGCCGGAACCGGAGGGCATCGTGCGGCGGCCTCCGGCCCACTGGGGGCTGGCCGCCCGCGGTGCGTTGGTGGAGGCCGGCGGCGCGGTGCCGCCTGGGTTCGACGTCGCCGACCGCGACGTGGTCTGGGCGGATCTCGCCCCGCGGTTGTACGCGCACGCCGCGGCGGCGCAATGGGACCCTGCGACGGCGGTCGACTGGTCCGCCGCCACCGGCCGTGCCCTTCCGGCGGACATCGAAGCCGCGGTCGTCCAGGTGATGACGTACCTGGTCGAGAACGAGCAGGCCGCCCTCGTGATCCCGGCGCGGCTGCTGGCCCGGGTGCATCCCCACTTCCGCGAGGTGCAGCAACTGCTCGCCGTGCAGGCCGCCGACGAGGCCCGGCATGTCGAGGTCTTCACCCGCCGTGCCCTGCTGTTCGGGACGCGGATGGGGACCTCGTCGGTGGGCGGGCGGGCCTCGCTGACGAGCCTCCTTCACGAGGCCGACTTCTCCCTGGCGTCGTTCCTGCTCTCCGTCCTCGGTGAGGGCAGCTTCCTCGCGTTGCTCGGCTTCCTCGACGAACACGCACCCGACCCGGTGACCCGGCAGGTCACCCGCTTGGCCCGGATCGACGAGGCCCGGCACGTCGCCTTCGGCGTGGCCCACCTGGAGCATCAGGCCGCCGTGGACCCGACCCTGCGCGGGCGGCTCCGGGCCGCGGTCGAACGACGCCACGACTCGCTCGTCGACACGGCCGGCCTCAACGCGGACGTGTTCGACGGGTTGGTCGTGCTCGCCGCCGGCGAATGGACCCCGGCCGCGATCGCCCGGGGCTACCGCGCCGTGCAACGGCTCCAGACGGCGATGGACGACGGTCGCCGGCAACGCCTCGAGCGGCTCGGGTTCCCACCGGACGAATCGGCTGAACTGTCGGCATTGCACACCCGCAACTTCATGTGAACCTCGTCGCGACCGGAGCCGCGGTCGGTGCGCCGGCCAACCCCGCCGTAGATTCTTGGCAGTGAACGCGGAGGAGGCGCTCGGTGAACGTTGACGCATATCTCGAACGAGTGGGACTGCCCCGGTCGGCGCCGACGGTGTCCTTCCTCCAGGCCTTGCACGAGGCGCACGTGCGTACGTTCACGTTCGACAACATCGACGTGCTCCTCGGTCAGCATCCGGGCGTCGAACTGCCGGCGCTCGAGGCGAAGTTCGTCGGGCGGGGGAGAGGCGGGTACTGCTTCGAGCACGCCACGCTCTTCGCCGCGGCGCTGGACGCGCTGGGTTTCCAGGTCGAGCGTCGGTTGGGGCGCGTCGGCGACGTGCGCACGTCGCCCCGCACGCACTGCGTCGTCATCGTCTCAGCGGAGGGACAGCGGTGGCTGGCCGATCCGGGATTCGGGCACAGCCTGCTGCATCCCATCCCGCTTGCCGACGGCGCCCACGACGACCACCGCGGATGGTCGTTCCGGCTGGCGCGGCACGACTCGCCCGACACCGGAAAGGCGTGGCAGTTGCAGCGCCTGCGGGAGAGCGGCTGGGAGGTGATGCACACGATCGACGAACTCCCGGTCCACCAGGTCGACGTGCGGGTGGGCCACCACTTCACCAGCACGTACCCGGAGTCGCACTTCCGGCACGGCCTGATGCTGACCCGCCACCAGCCCGACCGGCACGTCTCGCTCACCCACCAGACGGTGACCGTCCGGCGGCCCGGTGAACCCACCGAACACCGCACGCTCGCCCCGGGGGAGCTGGACAAACTACTCGTGGACCTCGAGGTCGGGCTGACCGCGGACGAGACCGCACGGCTGCTGGCGACAGTCGACCGCCTCGTCGGCGCTCGCTGACCCGCGGGCTCAGTTCCCGCAGCCGCCACCGCAGCCGTCGCCGCCGACGCTGGGCGGGAGATCGGTGCGATGGTGTCCGGGGGCTCCGAAGCGGGACGATCTGCCCTCACCCGTGAGGTGCCGCAGGCAGGTCGTTCCGCGCAGTCCGTGGCACTGGCCACGGCCACCGCAGTCCGCGAGGTAGTAGCGGCCACCATCGACGGCAAGCTGCCGGTCGATCGAGAACAGCAACGGGAGCCGATCGGGCTCGCAGCCCTCGTCCTCGCAGGCCAGTTGGAAGGTGGCCAGCAGGTGACGGGATCGGTCGGCTGATTCGGCACGCTGCTCGGGCACATGGTGCAGGAACCGCCCGAACGCGGCCTCGCAGAACGCCGCGTACTCCCGCGTGTCCAGGACCATCTCGTGCCAGAGATCGTCCACGACAACGGAAGGCATCGACAACTTCGCGCGTGGATGACGCGCGGCGAGGCGGAACCACTGCCGGGCCGCAGCCTCCACGGTCCGCACCTGGTCGGGGCTGAGGTGCTGATGCTGGCCCGCGAACCGCAGCCGGACGTTGCTCGGAAACACGAAGCTGTCGACGGCGGCCGTCCGGCGGGACTTTCCTCGAGCAAGAAATCGATTCATGTCTCGACCTGCGCAAGTCCAATGTGCTGCGAATGAGGTCCCGCAACTGACTGTACGCCCGTAGTCAGAGTTGGGGCAGCACCCGCGAGGCGATGAGGTCCACGTGGTCCAGGTCTGACATCTCGGTGATCCGGACGTGGATCCGGGTCGCGCCGACCGCCGCCAGTTCTCCGATGCGTTGCACCAGCGCGTCCGGCGGGCCGATCACCGGGTCCTCCGGCGGCAGCGCGCTCTTCACGTGGAGTGGGGCCGCCCGGCGGCGTGCCTCGTCGTCGGTGCGGCCCAGAGCCGCGACCACCCCGGCCGACAACGCGACGCTGCGGCCGTACCGCTGGCTCGCCGACCGGACCCGATCGAAGCCCGCCGCGGTCTCGCTGACCGATTTGAAGGGCATGTTGAACTCGTCCGCGAAGCGGGCGACCAGCTCCGGGGTCCGCTTCGGACCCTTGCCGCCGACGATGATCGGTGGCCCGGGCCGCTGCACCGGCTTGGGCAGGGCGGGCGCGTCCACCAGGCGGTAGTGCTTGCCCTCGAAGCTGAACGGCCCCGGCGCGCGCCACAATCCCCGGATGATTTCCAGCTGCTCGGCCAGCCGGTCGAAGCGCTCGCCGACGGGTGGGAAGGGGATGCCGTACGACAGGTGCTCGCGCTCCAGCCAGCCGGCGCCCATGCCCAACTCGACCCGGCCGCCGCTCATCGCGTCGACCTGGGCCACCATGATGGCCAGCGGGCCGGGCAGCCGGAACGTCACGGGGCTGACCAGCGTGCCCAACCGGATCCGGGAGGTCTCGCGGGCCAGCCCCGCCACCGTGAGCCAGGCGTCGGTGGGGCCCGGCAGGCCCGGGTCCGCGCCCATCGCCTGGTAGTGGTCGGCGCGGAGCAGGCCCTCGAAGCCGGCGTCCTCCGCGTGCCGGGCCAGGCGCAGCTGGTCGTCATAGGTCGCGCCGCGGTGCGGCTCGATGAACAGGCAGACACGCATGGGCCGTCCCTGTGCCATCACGAGTTCGTGGAGTTCGACAGTGCAGTGAGACGGATCATCCGCGTACGCCCCCGATCACAGTGACAAAGCCGTAATGCACGAATTGTCCAGCGGGACCAACCTCGCATCGACGATCCTCTACGCTTCGCGGGGGGAGGTAAAGACGGTGAGAAGAAAATCCTTCGCCCGTACGCTCGTGGCCGTCGCACTCGCCGCGAGCCTTGCTTCTTGCGGCGGCAACGAGGCCCCCGTCGAGTCGCCCAGCCTGGAAAAGGTCATCTACCTGACGTCCTTCGGCCAGTTCGGCCGCGACGCGTACGCCTATGTCGCCAAGGAGAAGGGTTTCTTCCGCGAGGCCGGCTTCGACGTCGAGATCAAGGCCGGCACCGGCAGCGGCGACAACATCAAGCAGGTCGTCGCCGGCCAGGCCCAGTTCACCCCGATCGACCTGACCGGCGGCCTGCTCGCCGCGGGGGGCGACGGGAAGGTCACCGGCTTCACCATGGTGGCAGCGATCCAGCAGCGCACCATGGCCGCCATCATGTCGCTGGAGGGCTACGGCGTCGGCAAACCCGCCGACCTCGAGGGCAAGACCGTGGCCGATCTGCCGGGATCGGTCGTGCGCAACCTCTTCCCGACGTACGCCAAACTGGCCAATGTGGACGTGAAGAAGGTCAACTTCGTCAACGGCACGCCGCAGACGCTCTTCGGCACGCTCGCACAGCGCAAGGTGGACGCCATCGGCCAGTTCGTCGTCGGCAAGCCGACGATCGAGGGCATCGCCAAGGGGAAGTCCGCCGTGTTGCTGCCATACAGCGACTTCCTGCCCGACCTCTACGGCAACGCGTTGATCACCTCCAGCCAGTACGCCAAGGACAACCCGGAGAAGGTCAAGAAGTTCAGCGCGGCGCTGCTCAAGGGTCTGGAGACCGCGATCGGCAACCCCGACGAGGCCGCCGCCGTGCTCAAGCAGAACGCGCCGACCACCGACCTGAAATCGGCTGCCGCCGAACTGACGCTCATGGGGCCGTTCGTCCAGGGCTCCGGCGTGCCCGCGGGCTCGCTCGACAAGGAGCGGATCGCCCGCAGCATCGCGATCCTCGAAGAATCCGGGCAGATCCAGGCCGGGCTGACGCCGGAGCAGGTGGTCAGCTTCGATCTGGTGCCGGGTGCCTGACCCGGACCGCCGCACCGGCACCGCCGTGGCCTGGCCCGTCCTGGGCCTGGCCATAGCGGTTGCCGCGTGGTGGTTCGGCACGGAGATCTTCGCCGTCGACACGGTCGTGCTGCCCTCGCCGCCCGAGGTGGTCGACGGCTTCAACCGGTACCGCGAGTTCCTGCTCACCGAGACCTGGCACACGACCCTGGCCACGATTGTCGGCTTCGTGCTCTCGATGGTCGTCGGCGTGCTGATCGGCGTGGCCATCGCGGCGTGGGGCCCGTTCGAGCGGATGTTCTCGCCACTGCTGGTCGCGTTCAACGCCGTGCCCAAGGTGGCGCTCGCACCGCTGATGCTGATCTGGTTCGGCTACGGGCGCACGCCGATCCTGGCGATGGCGTTCATGGTCTGCTTCTTCCCGATCGTGCTGTCCACCGCGACCGGCCTCACCACCACCCCCGCCGACCTCGCCGAGCTGGCCCGGTCGATGGACGCGTCGCGGCTGCAGACCTTCGCCCGGGTGCGCCTGCCGGCCGCACTGCCGCAGATCTTCGTGGGGCTCAAGGTCGCGATGCCGCTCGCGGTCATCGGCGTTGTGGTCGGCGAGATGCAGTACGGCGAGAGCGGCCTCGGCATGATCATCGTCCAGACCGGCGGTCAGGGCGACACCGCGACCGCCTTCGCCGCGATCAGCCTGCTGGCGGTGCTCAGCATCGTGCTCTACTACGTGCTCGTGCTGATCGAGCGGCTGTTGCTGCCGTGGGTGCGGGCGACCACGTCGCAGCGCTGACACCTACCCCGGCATCACGCCGGCGATCTGCTGCTTGCCCGTCAGCCGGCGGAGGGTGTTCTCCAGCATCGTTCGCTGGACGAACAGGTCGTGCTCGGTGGCGTCCTGCGGGTCCTTGAAGTAGAACGACAGCCACTCCTGCACGCCCGCAAGCCCCGCCCGCTGGGCCAGGTCCGTGAAGAGCACCAGGTCGAGCACCAGAGGCGCGGCCAGGATCGAGTCGCGGCACAGGAAGTCGACCTTGATCTGCATCGGATAGCCCAGCCACCCGACGATGTCGATGTTGTCCCAGCCCTCCTTCTGGTCACCGCGCGGCGGGTAGTAGTTGATGCGCACCTTGTGGTGGAAGTCGCCGTAGAGCCCGGGGAACAGGTCCGGCTCCAGGATGTGCTCCAGCACGCCGAGCTTGGACTTCTCCTTGGTGCGGAAGCTGTCCGGGTCGTCCAGCACCTCACCGTCGCGGTTGCCGAGGATGTTGGTCGAGTACCAGCCCGCGAGCCCGAGCATGCGGGCCTTCACCATCGGCGCGAGCACGGTCTTCAGGAGCGTCTGGCCCGTCTTGAAGTCCTTGCCCGCGATCGGGACGCCGGTCGTGTGCGCGAGCTCCGTCATCGCCGGCACGTCGACGGTGAGATTGGGCGCACCGTTGACGAAAGGCACACCCTCCTTGAGCGCCGCGTACGCGTAGAGCATCGAGGGCGGCACGGTCTCGTCGTCCGCGTCCATCGCGGCTTCGAACGCCGCCAGGTCATCGTGTGCCGGACCGGGCTCGATGTAGACCTCGGTGGACGCGCACCAGATCACCACCAGCCGGTCGCAGGAGTGCGCCGCCTTGAAGTCGCGGATGTCCTTGCGGATGGCCTCGGCAAGCTCGCGCCTGGTCCCCGCGGGCTTGACGTTGGTGCCGTCGAGCCGCCGCACGTACTGCTGCGCGAAGATGGCCGGCATGGGCTCGATCTCTTTCAGCGCGGTCGCGATCGGTTCGATGTGGGCGTGCCGGTCGAGCACACCGCACTTGAGTGCGGCGTCGTAGGCCGTGTCCGAGATCGGATCCCAGGCGCCGAAGACCAGCTGGTCGAGGCCGGCCAGGGGCACGGTGTCGCGGATGGGCCGCGAGCCGTCCCCGCCGAGGCTGATGGTGCCCAGCTGCGAGAGCGAGCCGACGGGCTCGGCGAGGCCGCGGCGGATCAGCTCGACGCCGGCGATGAAGGTCGACGCCACGGCGCCGAGCCCTACGGTCAGGACGCCCAACCTGCCGGCGGGGGGCTCGATGTGCTGCTTGGATGTCTCCACGGGTCTCCGATCATCGAGGATGCTGGGGCTGCTTCGGCTTCCGAACGGTTGGTGTCTCGCGCAAGGGGCGAAGCTCGCCGCCGAGTGCCGCGAGCCGCCGCAAGGTGTAGGAGGCTGCGTCGAACGCCGTACAGCCGCGATAGATCCGGCCGTATTCGTCGAAGAGCTGGCCGATGAACTCGCGCTCGCCGACCTCCGCCGGGGTCCAGCGGTCCCAGAGGACGCGTTGCACCGCCTGGGTCACGTCCGTGGCCGGGTCCTGGAACACGATTTCGTAGCCCTGTTCGCGGAGGGCGCCGATCAGGTGCTCGGCCGCCTTGGCCTGCATGCCGTCGGCGAGGCGCCCGTCCTCGTACGCGATGCCGGGAAAGTCGATCGGCGCCCAGGCGAAGTCGTCAGGCCGCATGAACCTGAAGACGAACGTCCGGCGCAGCACTTCCTCGACATGCTCGGCCAGGAGGGCGCGCCGGCCCTGCCCGGGTCGCCGGCTCTCCCAGACACGGATCTCCTCGGCCCGGTCGGGATCCCAGCCCGCCATGCCGCCGACCAGGACGTCCGGCTCGGGAAACTCCGGGTACCGCAACCGCCACATGCTGACCGTCTTCGCCTCGACGTCGAACATCGCCGCGATGTCGGCCACGCTGAGCATCTCTCTCACCATCGCCCTGCCCCTCTCACCGGGGTTCGTAGAACCTCATCTACAAAGTGTCGGAGCGAGCGAGGTTTGTCAACCATGGTCTACAAACCTCGCGTGATCAGGGGCACATGCCCCTAACTGCCGGCATGCCGGCGGTCGGGTGGCGGTTGGCTTCCTGCGTGGAGCCATCGGAGACGCCCGAGTGCTACGCCACGGCGCTACGCAAGGCGTCGCGGCGCCTGACCGTCCTGTACGACGACGCGTTGGAACCGGCGGGCCTGCGGTCGACGCAGTACGCCATCCTCCGCCAGCTTGCCCACGGCGAGGGGCTGACGATCAACGAGTTGGCCCGCGCGCTGGTGCTGGACCGCTCAGGGGCCGGTCACTCACTGCGGCCGCTGGAGCGCGACGGGCTGATCCGGCTGGAGAAATCCGCCGCGGATCGGCGCAGTGTGCTCGTCACGCTGACCGACGAGGGGCGGCGACGGTACGAGCGCGCAACGCCGCTGTGGCGATCGGCTCAGCACCAGGTCGCCACGGCGCTCGGGGCACCGGTGGCCGACGGGCTCCGCACGCAGTTGCTCGACATCGCACAGGACGACCGGCTCACGACACCGTGACCGGATCGTACGTTCGGAAGGAAACACCATTGTCATCTGTACTGATCGTGCTCAGCGGGGCGCGCGTCTGGACCCAGCTCGACGGGACACAGCATCCGACCGGGTTCTGGGGTGAGGAGTTCACGGTGCCGCACCGGATCCTCAGCGAGGCCGGGCTGGAGATCACCATCGCCACGCCGGGCGGCCGGACGCCGGTGGTCGACGCCAACAGCCTGACCGTCGAGGCCAACTTCGGCGATGCGGAGAAGGCCGCCGAGGTCGCCGCCTATCTGGAGAAGACCAAGGACCTGCTGGCCGCACCTTCCCGCCTGGAGGACGTCGACCCGGCGGACTTCGACGCGGTGCTGATCCCCGGCGGTCACGGCCCGATGCAGGACCTTGCCGTCAACCCCGATGTCGCCCGCGTCCTGGAACGGCTGCTGCCCGATCCGACCAAGGTCGTGGCCTCCCTCTGCCACGGCCAGGCCAGCTTTCTGTCCGCCGGACACCCGGACGGCAGTTGGCTGTTCAAGGGACGCAAGCTGACCGCCTTCAGCGACGACGAGGAGCGGCAGGCCGGCCTGGCGGACAACGCGCCGTGGCTGCTGGAGAACCGGCTGCGCGCCGCCGGAGCGCGCTACGAGTCAGGTCCGGCCTGGGGGTCGCACGTCGTCGTCGACGACAACCTGATCACCGGCCAGAACCCGGCCTCGGGCGCCGCCGCCGCGCACGCCATCCTCGAGGCGCTCGCCGCGCGGGTGAGCTGAGAGCGACCCGCGCCGGCCCCGACCCGGGCCGGCGCGGGTCCCCCCTCAGGCCCTGGTCACGACCGCGGTGTCGGCGTAGAGCTGGGCACTGACGATGCGGCCGCCCGCGACCCCGAAGAACCAGAGGTTCTGGAAGACCACGGCCTTGCCGGTCGCCCTGGGCACGGCCGTGTTGGTGAGCCGGGCGATGACGTGGTCGTCGGAGGCGATGACGTCGTCGACGACGACGTCGAACGTCTCCCAGACGGCACCGCCGCCCGGGCTCTTGGAGAAGAACTCGTCGAAGACCGCCCGGCCGGTGAACTCGCCGCCGTAGGGGAGTGTCGCCGGCAGCCTGAGGACGACGTCGTCACTCAGCATCGGCAGGATGCTGCCGCGGTCCTGGTTCTGGAACAACCGCCTGACGGCGTGCGCCATTTCTGCCTCGGTGTACGCGTCACGCGTGCCCGTCGCCGCCCCGTCGAGCGGCTCCGCGGCCTCGACCTCGGTGCCGACCACCCCGTCGGCGAACGAGAAATCGGCCGGCGGTGTCACGGTCAGCATGACGAAGACGTCGGACGGGCGGATGCCCGCACGTTCTTCGAGCCCGCGTACCACTGCCTTGTAGAGCGTGTGCTTCGTCCGCTCAGGACGATCCACGCTGTCGTTGACCGCGACCACGATCCAGTCAGCGGAGCGTGCGGTGTCGACAAAGGACATGGGTGCCCCCTCCGGGTTTCGGCAGGTCTCAGATGGCGGGGTGCAGGTCGCGCACCGGGCTGCGCGTCTCCAACAGCGAGGCGATGTGCAGGATCGTCGACTCCGCGTGCCAGTTGGCCACCAGCTGCACGCCGATCGGCATGCCGTCGTGGCTCGTGCCGAACCGCATCGACAGGGCCGGGAGCCCGGTCAGGTTGAACGGGACGGTCGTCGAGCTGACGTGGAAGGCGTCCACCGTCTGGCCGTCGAGGGTGAACTTCGCGAGCCCGTGCGCGTGCGCGGCAATCGTCGTCACGGGGAGCAGCAGCAGGTCGTACCGCTGGAAGTATTCCGTGAAACCGTCCCGCAGCCGCTCGACGCCCTCCTCGGCCTGGACGTAGTCCGCCACAGGCGTGTCGGGCGAGCCGAGCAACGTCTTGGAGTAGGCGAACATCTCGTCCTCGTGACCGGCGGTGACCTCCTGGACCGGCGGCTTCATCTCCATGACGTGCTGCCGGCTGAAGATGTCGAGCGGGTTGTCGCGTTCCAGGGCCGGGATGTGCACGGCTTCCACCTCAACGCCCGCTCCGCGCAGGGCGTCGGCGGCAGCCTCCACTGTGGCCGCGACGTCGGCGTCGACAGGACCGAGGCCCGAGTCGACGAGCCAGCCGACGCGGACGGGCCGCTCCGGTGACGCGCGCAGGCCGGCGTCGAACTCGCGCGGCACGTCGGCGAAGCCGTCGGCACCGTCGGGACCGATCAGCAGGGTGTACGCCAGCGCGAGATCGCGGATGGAGCGGGCCATCGGACCGGCATGCCAGTCACGGCGCGGCTCCCGCGGCCAGATCCCCGTCATCGGCACGCGCCCGTGCGTGGCCTTGAGCGCCACGATGCCGGTGTCGGCGGCCGGACCGCGCAGCGAGATGGACAGGTCGCTGCCGAGCCCGAGCGGCGACATCCCCGCCGCGATCGCCGCGGACTCGCCACCGCTAGAACCGCCGGGCGAACGGTCGAGGTCCCAGGGGTTGTTGGTCCTGCCGGTCAGGAGGTTGTCGGACTCGATCCAGTACGAGAACTCCGGCAGGTTGGTCTTCGCCAGCAGGATCGCGCCGGCGGCCTTCATGCGGGCGACGCTGGTCGCGTCCGTGTCCGGGACACGCCCCGCGAAGATCGGCGAACCGCGCTGGGTCGCGACGCCGGCGGTGTCGAACGAGTCCTTGGCCGTGAAGGGCACGCCGTGCAGCGGTCCCACCTCCGCGCCGGCCGCGAGCTTCTCGTCGGCCTTCTTCGCGGCGTCCAGCGCGTCGTCGGCGAGCGTGACGACCGCGTTGGTCTTCGCGTCGACGGCCGCGATGCGGTCCAGGTGCGCCCGCACCACCTCGACGGAGGATGCCTTCCTGGTGCGGATCAACTCGGCGATCTCAGTCGCGTCGAAGTGGTTGAGCTCGGTGGCCATGATGGACTCCTCTCGCAGACCGTCGCGACACGGCGGCGTTTCAAGATCCGTATATGGCTTAGATTACAAGCATCATTTTAGGCCCGCAAGCGGTTACATGAGATCCGTCATCTATGCTGGAAGCTATGAGCAGGGTGTCGCAGGCACAGGCCCGAGAGAACCGCCAACGCGTCGTCGAGACCGCCACCCGGCTGTTCCGGGAGCGCGGCATCGCCCAGGTGAGCGTCGCGGATGTGATGGCTGGGGCGGGGCTTACGCATGGTGGCTTCTACAAACAGTTCACGTCGAAGGACGCCCTGGCCGTGGAGGCGCTGGCGCAGGGCGTGGCCGAGGTCCGCGAGCGCCTGGCCAAGATAGGTGAGCCCGGCGACGAGCGTGCCCGCGAGAGCTTTCTGGACCACTACCTCTCCCCGGACCACCGCGACTCGCCCGGCGACGGCTGCCCGATCGCCGGCTTCGCGCGCGACATGCCCGGCACCGACCCGGACCTCACCGCCACATACGCCGCAGGGGTCGCGTACTACGCCGACAAGCTCGGCAGTACGGCCGCGGTGAGCACGGCCGTGGGCGCGCTGATCCTCGCCCGGGCGACCGCCGGCACCGAACTCAGCGACCGCATCCTGGCCGAGGCGTTGGCTTCCTTGACCACTACAGCCAGCCCGCCTTGCGCAGATACCGGTACAGCACCACTGCCGTGATGAGCATGACGGTCAGGACGCCGGGGTAGCCGTACCGCCAATGCAGTTCCGGCATGAAGGTGAAGTTCATTCCGTAGATGCCGGCGATGGCGGTCTGCACCGCGGCGATCGCCGCCCACGCCGCGATCTTGCGCATGTCGTTGTTCTGGGCGACGGTGACCTGGGTCAGGCGGGCCTGGACCAGCGTGTTGAGCACGTCGTCGTAGGTGCCCACCTGGTCCGCGACGCGGGTCAGGTGGTCGGCGACGTCACGGAAGTAACGGCGCAGCTCCTTGGACAGATTGACCGTGCGGCCGTCGAGGATCATCGCCAGGGGCCGCTGCAACGGCACCGCCGCCTGCTTGAACTCCATCAGCTCCCGCTTGAGCTGGTAGATGTGCTCGACGCCGGCCTCGCCCGAACGCTGGAACACCAACGACTCCATCGTGTCGACGTCGGCCTGCATCGACGCGGTGATCTCGAGATAGACGTCGACGACCCGGTCGAAGATGGCGTGTACGACGGACCACGGGCCCTCGGCCAGCAACTCCCGGTCGTCCTCCAACTCGGCCCGCACCGAGGAAAGCTCGCCGACGGTGCCCTGCCGGACCGAGATGACGAAGTCGTCGTGGACGAACAGCCGTACCTCGCCGGTGTGGATGATCTCGCTGGTGGCGGTGATCTCGCTGTGCTCGACGTAACCGGCGGCGCGGACGACCAGGAACGTGATGTCCTCGTAGCGCTCGAGCTTGGGCCGCTGCTGCGCGCTGAGGGCGTCCTCGACGGCGAGCGGGTGCAGGCCGAAGACGTCGGCGATCTCGACGAGGAGCTCTTCGCCCGGCTCGTGCAGTCCGATCCAGACGAAGGCACCCGGGGTGCTGCGCGCGTCCGCGTAGAGCTCGGCGTACGACCGGTCGCCCGGCTGGCGAACGCCGTTCACGTAGAGGGCGCTGTCGACGACGCGACCGCGGGTCGGCTCGGCACCCGAGGACGCGATCCGCGACCGGTCGCGCGGGCGGCCCACGAACCTCGGCCGCCGCCTCCCGGAGTTGGCCATGGCGGCCGCCTTCCGCTGGTCAGTTGAACGGGTGGCCCCCGCTACCGGCGGGATCGACGGCGATGAGGACGACGAGGAACACGATCCAGACGCTGAACGCCACGAGCAGCACGATCGGCATCCACCGGCGCAGCGGTCTTCGCTCGGGACCACTCACCGTCCTGTGCCTCCCATTTCTCAGCAGGGCCGCAGTCGCTGAGCCTAGCCGCCGGCGGAAGCGTCCGCCGTGGTCGCCGTCGGCGTGGCGATCGGGCATCATGCCCGCGTGACTGTTCTCTTCGACGGTGAGATCCACGTCCATTACCGGTTCGTCAACCTGACCGAGGAGGGTGGCGGCCCCGACGTCTCCCGTGCGTCCGGCGGCCAGCACAACGGCCTGTGCGGGGCGGCCGAGCCGGGCGCGCTGGCGATGGTGACCGGCCTGCACACCGGCACCGTCCCGTTCACGGTGACGTGGCACGACGCCGAGCCGCCGGTCGACGACGCGTGGGAGGAGATCGTGGAGGTCTCCTTCGCGCCGCCGTCGACCGACCTGTGGCTGACCGCCTTCGAAGACGCGCATCCAGTGCGCCTGCCGTCCGTCCACAGTCTACGTGTCCGGTTCTGCGCCCGGGGCATGGACGAGGCGGCCGACAAGGACACCCGGATGGACGGCGAGCCCGTCGTGGACAGCTACCTGCTGGAGTTCTGGCCGTCGCCGCCCGCCGCCGACCGGATCCTGAAACAGACGAGCAGGCAGGCCGCATACTGGCATGAGGTAGCCCGCAGGACCCCACCGCCGCCCACTGCCGAGGAGCGAGCCGAGGCCCGCGCCGCCGCGGAACGCAAGGCCGCGGAACAGCAGGCCCAACGGGCGGCGGAGTCCGAACGCCGCCAATGGGGCGGCCGCCCACCCTCGCCCCGGCTGCGCGAGCTGACGGGCAACGTCCGGAACATGGCTCGCGCCCACCGTGACCTGCTCGACGAGCTGGCCGTCCTGCCACCCGCGACCCAGCGGCAGGTGGCCAACTGGCTGGCCCGCCAGGCCTTCGAGGTCGCGGGCATGACGAGCGACCCCCGCGCCGCCGCGGCCCTCGACGCCTTGGAGAGCGGCGCTCCGCTGCCGCCGCCGTTCACGGACATGGAGTCGGCCTTCGCCTACCTCCACCCCAGCCCGTCCGTCCTGACCGGCACCGTCGTCATGGCTTCGTGGCAGGCGGGTTCCCGCCGGCCGTACCCGATCCACCGTCCTTCGTTCGCCGTGCCCGCCCTCTTCGGCGCGACGGAGAGCGACCCGCTGCAGGCGGTCGTCGAGGCCTTCACGCACGCGGAAGCCACGTTCGACGACCGCAAGGACGAACTCGAGCCGGCCCTGCGTTCCCGCTTCCTCGCCTGACCCGGTCGCCGGGGGCGACAACGCGTACGGGAAGAACACCGGCCGGGTTTTTCCCGTCGTGGTCCTCGACGGCGTTCCCGCCCCCACCTTCCCCGAGTGAGTCGGGGACGGCCGCGCGGATGCGGCCGTCCCCATTGCGGGATTCGCTCCGGGTCAGCGGTTCGTCGCACCGCCGGGAGGAGTTGGCTGGACCCGCTCGAACCGCACGCGGTTCAGCCAGCCCGGGAGGTCGCTGAGGACGTACAGCTCGCCGTGCACGTCCGTGGCGATCGCGGTCGGCTGGGTGGGGAAGTTGCCGATCGTGGCGGACTCGTAGCCGCCCTCGGGCCTGGGACGCACGGCGTACACGACGGTCGAGCAGTAGTCGCTCGCGACGTAGGTGCCCCACGCCTCGGGGGTCCGTGATCCTCGATACACGACGCCGCCGGTCACCGCGCAGCCGTCCGTACCGAAGTGTTGGTACTCGAAGACCGGGTCGGTGTAGCGCCCGCCCGCCCGGCATTGCTGCGGGTCGAAGACCGGGGTGCCTTCGCGGCAGGACCAGCCGAGGTTAGCTCCGCGCTGTGACGGGCGGATGTGGTTGACCTCCTCGACCAGGCCCTGGCCGACGTCGCCGATCCACAGCGAGCCGTCGACCGGGTCGACGGAGAACCGCCACGGGTTGCGCAGCCCGTAGAGCCAGATCTCCGGCCGCGCGCCCGCCGTGCGGACGAACGGATTGTCGAACGGCACGCAGTACGGCTTCGCCCCGCAGGTGCGGTTGACGTCGATCCGCACGATCTTGCCGAGCAGCGTGCCCAGGTTCTGACCGGCCTTGAACGGGTCGTTCGCGTGGCCGCCGTCGCCGAGGGACCAGTAGAGGTAGCCGTCGCGGCCGAACGCCACCTGTCCGCCGTTGTGGTTGCCGTACTCGGAGTGCTCCTGGGTGAGCAGCACCTGCAGCCGCTCAGGAGCGCCGAGGCGCACGCGCGCCAGGGTCAGCGTGCCGGCCGGCAGGCTCGTGTAGGCCACGTAGAGCATCCCGGTCCGCGCGAAGTTGGGCGCGGGCGTGATGCCGAGCAGGCCGCGCTCGTTGTCCGACGTGTCGATCCGGGCGGTCAGGTCGAGCACGGGTTCGGCCGCCAGGCCGGTGTCGGGGTGGTAGGAGCGGACGGTGCCGGCCTTCTCCGCGATCAGCATCCGGCCGTCCGGCAGCCCGGTGATCGCGATCGGACGCTGCAGACCGAAGGCCACCTGTTCGGATACCACGGTCAGCTCAGACAGTGGCACCGCGCGGGTGTGGGATCTGCCGGCCGCGGCGGTGCCGGCCGCCGACAGCCAGGGCAACAGGGACGCGGACAGGACGAGAACGAGCAGGCCGGCCAGCATGGTGGCCGGGCGACGGTGCCGTCGCGACATGGGGCGGCTCCTCGAAGCAGAGTGGCGGACGCGGTATGGGAGCGTTCCCACAATACATCGACCATCAGCGATATCAACCCCCAACCGTGGCGCGGCCGGCTGGCAGTGCCAACGGTCGCGGTCCCAACCGCATCCGCCACCGGCCGCACGGGCACGACTCGTAGTACAGGGTTCCTTCGCTCGTCCGGTGGTGGGACCGGGTCTGCCAGACATGGCCGTCGCTTTCGCTCATGACGCCACTCTGCTGTAATGGCATTGTGCATCTCAACCCTTACGGCACCGACCCGGTACAGCTCGCCGCCGACCTGGCCAACGCTCCACCGCGCTCGCTGGCGGAGCTGACGACGCGCTGCGCGTCGGCCGGGCTGGTGATGGACATGCCGGTCCGGGAGTCGGACCTGGCCGACGTGATCGCCCTCATCGAGGAGTGGCGGTCGGTCGTGGACGCCCCGTCATCCGACGCGCGCGCCTCTGCGCTCAACCAGATGCTCGCCGCCGCGGCGACCTACCCGCGGCTGAGCAGACACAGCAACGAGGACTGGCACCTGCACTACCGCGACGACGGGGTGCCGCTGTCGGCGGTGCTGCGTGCCCTCGTCAGCGTCGGCACAGCGCTGCACCTGACGCAGCGGGGCATGGACCGGCTGGGCCGGTGCGCCGGCGACGGTTGCGAGACGATCTATGCCGACGTGTCGCGGGCGGGCCGACAGCGCTACTGCTCACCGCGCTGCGCCAACCGCGACGCGGTACGTCGCCATCGCACGCGCTACGCCCGGCAGCGGGTGGGCTAGCCCAGGGGCGAGGAGCTCGTCGACGTACGCCGGCCTGATTGAGCTGTTCCACCGGCACCTTGCGCACGTCGGCGCCGACGATGAGCGCGGCGTCGCCGTGCACGATGACGAGGTAGCGGTTCTGGTCGCTCGCGACGACCCAACGGACTAGCTCGTCGCACCACGAGACCACGATCGGCCGCCCGGCCGTGTCGCAGGGTCGGATCGAGCCCGCCGTCCGGGCCACATTGGCCTCGATCGTGGTCGCGGCGGGCTCGGTGCCGTGCCCTTCGCCGGCCAGCGTCAGCGTCAACTCGTCCGGGGCCATGCTCGCACCCGTCAGGTCGAATCCGGGCAGCGTCGGCACCAGCAAGGGGATCGTCGATCGGTGAAGGAGTCGACGCGCTCCTGCTGGGCGTCGCGTTCGCTCCGCTGGTTGCCGGCCACCAGCGGCGCCACGAGGCCCACGACTGTCGCGGCGATGGCGACTGTCCGCAGTGGCCAGTGGGACTCGGTGCGCGTCAGCACCGCGAGCGCCGCGTACGCCGGCAGCGCCAGCAGGGTCGGCAGCAGCCAGTGTGTCGTCACCGCGTAGACAGCCGGCAGTATCAGTGCCCCGGCGGCGAAGGGGCCGAGAAGACCGACCGCCCACGAACGCGTCAGCCCCAGTGCCGCCGCGGCGGCCCAGCCGAGCACCATCGCGGCGGCGAGGTACCCGAGCCGCGGCAGCGGGTTGAGGAGATACCAGACGCAGCTGTCGAGAACGTCGAAGCAGCCTCGCGCCCACCATCGCTTGGCCGACAGGCAAGCAGCGGGCTCGAACACCGCCCACTTCCTGTCGCTAGGTCGAACCGCCTCGTCACCGCAAGGGCGGCCACGCCCACGAGCGCCCGGTAAGCCCCGCCCGATCAGCAGGGCGCCGCTCCGTGCAACCGGCGCCCTCGTTCCCTGCGAGCGTCGAAGAGCCCGGCCAGCTCGCTTCGCGCGCAACGCTGGGGAGTCGGTGCGCAGAGCTGATCCGCGTGGTCGATCTGACCGACATGCTCGTACTAGGCCGTCCATATCGGACGGTTGAACCGCGCGCATGCGATGGCACTGTCCCAAGATCGCGGCGGAGTCGCCGTCGCCGGCCATGGCTCATTCGGTCGTGCGCATCGCACAAACTTCTTAGACAGTCATCTTGCACTAATGTCTAAGACGTGTGTACGGTGGTGGCGTAGGGATTAAACGGACAGCAGCACAACGCTCACTCACGGAGGAAGGAAGTCATGAAGGTAGATGCGATCACGCTCGCAGTCGAGGATCTGAACCGTGCCAAGCGGTTTTACGGCGACGGCCTTGGCTGCCAGGTTGTGCAGGACCAGCCCCAGTACGTGGCATTCAGCCTGGGGAAGGGTTCATCCGGCCTGTCGCTATACCCGCGCCGGGCCTTGGCCCATGACGCCGGGGTTGAGGCGCAAGGCAGCGGGTTCGCCGGGTTCACGTTCAACTACTTCGTCGCCGCAGAGCAGGAAGTTGACGAGGTCCTTGGCCGGGCCGAGAAGGCCGGCGGCACCATCATGCGGCCGGCACAGCAAGCGCAGTGGGGCGGCTACTTCGGCTACTTTGCCGACCCCGACGGATACCTGTGGAAGGTCGTCGTTGCAAGCCAGGAGTGACAACGATGACCAACACTCCCAGCGAAGGCAACCGTGCCCGTCGGCGGGCCCGTCACGAGGGCGGCTCCCGCGGCAGAAGTCGGTCAGTTAGCGCCGCTGCTGGGGTCTACGTGCGTTGAGGTTGAGGCGGAGCTTTCCGGTGCGCGTGACCCCATTGGGTACCGGGTAGCGGCGATGATGGTCTGGGGGTGTGCCGAGGTACCGGCGTCTTGTAGAGCGGCGCTGAACCCAACCCTTTCTTGGACCACGGCGTGCTTCGGAAGCAGCGGCGATCCGGCGGCAAAGCACGGTTCACCCATGGCCACGGTGATGGCCAACCGTGCCCGCTACGGTGCCGTCCGTGGACGGGTTGGCGGGGGGTGTGTGGTGCGGGCGTCGGAGCGGTCTTCGTCGCCCTCACCGCCCTGCTCCGCTGTGACCATCCACAGTGCACCGGACGGCAACGCTTACGGACTCCGGTGGCGAGTGCCCGCCCGGATCGCAGCACCGTTGTGTTGGGGGGTCACGTGCCACCGGAATCCCGCTCCGCGAAAACAGGCCGATGCGGTCATCCGTTCGACGCGGATTCGGTACGTCGCCGGCGCGACCGGATTTGTCGTAGCCGTACGCCGCGACGACGGCGGAGCCTAGCCTGTGCGTTGGTAAAGGACCCGCCGCCCGCTGCGCCAGCAGGTGACCGGTCCGCCTCGACGCAAGATCCCAAGGTGGGAGCTGACGGTGGGTGGGCTCAGGCCGATCGTCCGGGACAGATCAGTCGTTGAGAGGCGAATTTCGGCGCGGGTGCGGCCTAGGAATGCGCCGAGCGCATCGTCATCCTCGTCGGCGCTGTCGCTGTCGTCTTGGTGCCAGCGAGCCGACGCCGCGGGCAGCGAATGTCAGGCTCGGATCCCCGGCGAGGCTGTGCGGCAGGGACTTGACGGTGAGGTGGTGTCACGGCGCGACTCGCAAACAGCGGCACGGAGTATGCCGTCCGGCTGATCAGGACGGGTGACGCTTCCTCAGCGGCGGCGCATCCAATGAAGACTGAACCGGCCTCCGTCATAACCGGGTGGAAGGACCGGACTGGTCACATGGAACGGGGGCCGACCCTCCGCATGGTGGTACAGCAACGACTCGTCGTCGGTGAAACGACCACAACACAGCGTCTCCAGAACGGTGGAAGTCGGTCGCACATCGGCCACGGCGAGGTCGACCCACTCGGGGACCCGCCCATCGCGCCAGAGTTCGTCGACCACAGTCCGCGCATCAGCGGAGAGCAACGCACGGGCCCGACGGCGGCGTCTGTCCCGCGGGAACACCACCTCGCCCGGGCGCAACGGCTGGATATCGTCGTTGGACTGGTTGAGCAGAAGCCGAAACGTCATCGCCTCGGGCAACGTCTCCGAGACCATGCCACTCGCAAAATCCCGTGCCCGCTCAGCAGCGGCGATGAACCGTGCGGCGAACACGTCCCGATCCACCAGATCACCCTAGCTGCGGCCCGAGGCCGTTGCTGGAGGCGGTAGCAGTGGGCGAGAAAAGAGCCCACTTGCGGGACGGCGCGTTCGTGGTGAAGACGAAGCTGACCACGTGCAGCCGGTCGCCGTCGACGGCGACCGGGAGCGGCGAATGTGGGCCGCCACCGCAGAGCTGCTGGAGCGGGTCCGACGACGCCCGATGCCGTCGTCACCACCACCTGACACTGGCGCGGCCCGATGGAGCATGGCCTCTGCTCGGACGAATTTCGCTTCACCGAGAACCATCGGTCAAGACAGCGATCGAAGAGCGACCAGCGGTACCGGCGCGACGCGGGTGGGGTGCTAATCGAAACGCGGCCGCGTCGTCATTGGGTTGCACAGCCGTATCGAGCGTTCAGTCAGCGAGGATGCCGGTCCCGACGACGAACGACAAGCTAGCGACGCATTGGTTGCCAACGGCTCTCCGCGCTTCATACCGCGGCCTGGGCGATCTTGGTGGCGGTTCGGACGAAGGCTGCTACGGCGGGTGACCGCGATCCGGTGGGCCAGGCCACCGTGAGTGTCACCGGTTCGAGTCCTTCCACGGGTCGGTAGGCGATGTTCGGTCGGGGGAAGCGTTGGGCGACCCACTGCGGGAGGAACCAGACGATGGTGCCTACCTCGACCAGATTGAAGATCTGTGAGAGGTCCAAAGTGCGTCGGGAGCTGGATGACGGCATCTGTGTGCGGCCTTGTTCGGCCGGTGTGCCGTCCGGGAGTCGGCGCCCGGCCAGTTCGGGTAGCCGCACGACTGTCCGTGCGGCCAGCGGGTCGGCCGCTGGTAGCGCCACCATGCCCGGGCCGGTCAGCAGCGATTCTGTGTCGACTCCTTGCGGGTCGAACGGTGTCGGCAACAGCGCGACGTCCGCTCGTCCGTCGTGCAGTGCTCGTACCTGCTCGCCGGGACCGCCGAGGAGTAGCTCCACCGGCAGGGTGTCGTAGGCGTCCAGGATCTTCGGTAGGAGTCCGGCGTCGTAGTCGGCCTTGAGTGCCAGTCGCAGCGTCGGCACCTGTTGTCCGGCGCGGCGGGCCCGGTGTCCGGCTGCGGCGACGGCGTCCAGCGCCACTCGGGCGTCGGCGAGCAGGGTCTCCCCGGCCGGTGTGAGCGTGACCTGGCGCGTGGTGCGGATCAGTAGCCGCACGCCGAGCTGGCGCTCCAGGTCGCGGATCGCGCGGGACAGCGGCGGCTGCGCCATGGCGAGGCGGGCGGCGGCCCGCCCGAAGTGCCGCTCTTCGGCCACGGCCACGAAGTAGCGCAGCTGTCGCGTCTCCAGCTCACTCATACCCTGAGAGTATCAATTCAGACGGAATCGATCTTTCTGTTGGGAGCCGGACCCGCGTCTACTGGAACGCGTCATTTCACGATCGGACGAGGACAACAGATGATTGTGGTTACCGCTCCCACCGGCAACATCGGCGGTCGGGTAGTGCAGGAACTGCTCGATGCCGGCGCCGCGGTTCGGGTCGTGGTCCGGGATCCGGCCCGGCTCGCGCCGGGCGTCGACGAGCGGGTCGAGGTGGTACGAGGCTCCCACGCCGACCCCGCTGTGGTGGCCGCGGCGTTCGCCGGCGCCGACGCCGTGTTCTGGCTCGTGCCGGCCAACCCGCGCGCGGAGACGGTCGACGTGGCCTATTCAGGCTTCGCGGGCCCGGCGATCGAGGCGTTCACAGCCCAGGGCGTCGGGCGGGTGGTCGGCGTCTCGGCGCTGGGCCGCGGCACCCCGGTAGCCGGCCACGCCGGTCACGTCACCGCGACGCTGGCCATGGACGACCTGATCGCCGCGACCGGCGTGCCGTATCGGGCACTGACGATGCCGTCGTTCATGGACAACACGCGCCGGCAGGTCGGCGCGATCATGGCGCAGGGCGTCCTCTACGGCCCGTCTTCGCCCGATCTGCCCACGCCGGCAGTCGCCACCCGCGACGTCGCCGCTGTTGCCGCCCGGCTGCTACGCGACGACACCTGGACCGGCTTCGCGGAGGTGCCGGTGCTCGGCCCGGCAGACCTGACCTACGACCAGATGGCGGCGATCATCTCCGAGGTGCTCGGCCGCCCGGTGCGTTACCAGCAGGTCCCAGGCGAGGCGTACAAGGCGAACCTCATGAAAGCCGGCATGTCCGAGCCGATGGCGCAGAGCATGCTCGACATGG
Organism: Asanoa sp. NPDC050611; assembly: GCF_040654855.1. Classification (NCBI taxonomy): domain Bacteria; kingdom Bacillati; phylum Actinomycetota; class Actinomycetes; order Micromonosporales; family Micromonosporaceae; genus Asanoa; species Asanoa sp. NPDC050611. Next base: position 18,931 of record NZ_JBFAIU010000017.1, on the reverse strand, counting down.
CACTGGCCAAGGACCACGGTTTGGACAAAGGGTGTTACCCGTACACCGGAATCCAGCACGCCGACCACGTTCCGCCAGTGGTGCATACAGGTACTCGAGCCGGCCCTCCACGCCTGACGGCAAGGACTGGGCGGAGGCGGCGAGTTGGCACTGCCGACCTCGCCTGGGAACGGCGATAACGCGACGCGATCTCACCATCGCGCAGCGAGCCGCGTGGGTAAGAGACGCAGTGCGCGCCAGCAACGGACCCCTTTCATGACCGCCGTGACTCCCGTGTTCCCTGAGACAGTCCGTTCCGCCACGACCCCCGGTGATAGGTGCGAGCGTGAGGAGAGTTCCCGAAGACACTTGGGAGTCGTTATGGCAACACTTGCGTACGAGACGTATGTCGCGCCCGAGAAGCCGGTGGGTTCCGCGGACCTGCCGGTCGGCGAGAAGCGCGAGATGTGGTCGCCGACGGCGGTCACGCTCATTCACGGCGAACGCGACGCAGTCCTGGTCGACGCGCTGATGACCGATCGAGAGGGCCAGGCCCTCGCCGACTGGGTCGAGTCGTCCGGCAAGCACCTGACCACGATCTACATCACGCACGGGCACGGCGACCACTTCTTCGGGGCCGCCAAGGTGCTCCAGCGGTTCCCGGACGCCCGGCTGGTGGCCGTGCCCGAGGTGGTCGACGCGATGAAACAACAGGTCGGGCCGAACTGGCTGGACCCCTTCTGGCGGGCGGCGTTCCCCGACCAGATCGGCGACCCGGTCGTGGCCGACCGGCTGTCGGGCGACACCCTCGAACTGGAGGGCGAGGAATTGGTCGTGGTGCCGCTCGGGCACTCCGACACCGACCACACGACCGCGCTGCACGCGCCCTCGATCGGGCTGGTCGCGGCCGGCGACAGCGTCTACAACGACGTGCACCTCTATCTCTCCGAGGCCGGCGCCGACGGGCTCGCGGAGTGGTTCGACGCCCTGGACACGATCGCCGACCTGCACCCGGACGCAGTGGTCGCCGGCCACAAGCGCGACGGCGCGGCCGACGGACCGGACAACATCGAGGCGACCCGGCAGTATCTGCGGGACTGGGAGGCAGCCGACCGCAACAGCGACGACGCCCGCGAGCTCTACAACATGATGATCGAGCGGTATCCGGACCGGATCAACCGGGCCGTCCTCTGGCACTCCGCCGAGGCCGCCAAGCGTTCTGCTTTCTCGGGGCCGCCAGACCGCCACTAACTTTGTCGAGGCGAGGAACTGGCGGCCAGCGAGCCGAGCAGGGCAAGGGCTTCGCTGCTCGCCGATGCCGGTTCGGCGTGATAGATGACGAGCTCTTGCCCCGGGCTGGACCTGACCTCGAAGGTCTGCATGGTCAACGTCAACGTCCCGACATCGGGATGGTGGAAGCGCTTACGCCCAAGAGCCTTGCCGCGTGCGTCATGACAGGTCCACAGCTGAGCGAACTCGGGGCTGCCGGCGAGCAGTTCGGTGAGCACGTGTTGGATCCGTGGGTCGTCGGGAGACTTTCCGTAGCCCAGCCGGAAGCCTGCTACCGAGTTACGCGCGACGTCGTGCCAATCCTGGTAGAAGGTACGCGCGGCCGGGTCGGTGAAAACGACGTGCATCAAGTTCCGCGAGTGTGCCCAGGAGTGGAATAGCGCGTCCGCGATCGGGTTGGACGCCAGCACGTCGAAGGCCCGGTTGTAGGCGATCGCCGGGTTGTCTGGCCATGCGGTCATGAGTTGAAGCAGGTTCGGGTCGACGTGGTCGCTGACTGCCGCAGCCCGGCTCCGCGGACTGAGCCCGGCCACGCGGAAAAGGTGCTGACGGTCGTCCTCGCCGAGCCGCAAGGCAACGGCCAGCGCGTCGACCACCTGCGCGGAGGGCGTACGTTCACGTCCCTGTTCGAGACGGACGTAGTAGTCCACGCTGACCCCGGCCAGCATGGCTACTTCCTCGCGTCGTAGGCCGGCAACGCGGCGATATCCGGTGCTGGGCAGGTTCGCTTCGCCCGGACTTACCTGCGCGCGCCGAACGCTGAGGTACGCGCCGAGTTCGGACCGAGCCATCCCCGCATCATAGGCGCGCAATCCGCGCCGTTCCTGGGTGCGGCACTCCCAGGAGAACACGGCCCTCCCTGCGCCGGGTCAACTGGGTGAGCGTGGTGGTCATGCATTCGAATCAGCCAGAGATCAGCGACGAGACCGACCGCAAGGTGGTGCTGATCACCGGTGCCAGCAGCGGGATCGGGGAGGCCGTCGCGCGCCGCCTGGCCCGCGAGGGACACCATGTGGTCGCCGGTGGGCGACGAATTGAGCGTCTGCAGTCCATCGCTGGGCGAACCGCGGAGTCGGCCAGCCGATCCGGCGGCACTTTCCATCCCGTTCGGCTCGACGTGACCGACCGAGCGGACGTCAACGCCTTCGTCGAGGGCGCCGTCGAGCGGGCCGGACGGGTCGATGTCTTCGTCAACAATGCCGGGATCATGCCGCTGTCCCGGCTCGACTCCCTGCTTGTCGACGAGTGGGATCAAATGATCGACGTCAACGTCCGCGGTCTGCTGTACGGCATCGCGGCAACCCTGCCACACTTCACCGCCCAAGGTAGAGGTCACTTCGTCACCATCGCGAGCATCGGAGCGCACCAGGTCGTGCCAACCGGTGCCGTCTACTCGGGCACCAAGTACGCTGCCTGGGCGATCACCGAGGGCCTGCGTCAGGAGTCCGATCCGGCGATACGGATCACGACCATCTCGCCCGGGGTGGTCGTCTCCGAACTCGCCAACTCCATCACCGAGTCCGGCGCGGCGGAGGCGATGCGGACCTACCGTGCCCACGCCATCGGACCGGACGTCATCGCTCGAGCCGTCTCATACGCCCTCGCCCAGCCGGCCGACGTCGACGTGAACGAGATCGTCGTACGGCCGACCCGACAACGCTGAGCAGCACACACCACATCCGTAGGAAGGCGTAAGCGCGTTTGCGTAGGAGGTCAGCCAGTCACGTCCAGTCCGGCGATGGCACAGGCCGTCCGCCGATCTGGTCGCTGCCACGCAGGCGCGCGAGCTTCTCCGTGGCGCGGCTGCCCGCTGCGGCGGTGCAGACGATGATCCGCAGGTCGGAGTCGGGGACGGCCAGGGTGTCGCAGTCGATCGTGACCTCTCCGACAACCGGATGGTGGACCGTCTGGACGAGGCTCTGGTGCGCAGCGGCCCTGCCCTCGTCCCATAGCGCGGCGAATCGCGGACTCTGTTCGCGGAGTGTGGCGATCAGCGACGCGAAGCCAGGGTCGTCCCCTGCGTACGCCGTCGTGCGGCGCAGGTCCGCCACGAGCGCACGTTCGAAGGCCTCCGCGCCGCCATGCGGGTCGGCCACCATCATCGAGGTCATGTTCACGAACGTGTCGATCACGAGGTTCTGCCCCGGGACCTCCGTCGCCGGCGGCCGCACGAAAAGCGAGTCCCACAAGGGTGTCGACGTCAGCAGCGTCCAGTCGGCCGCGAACACGCCGAGGGGCAAGTCCGCCATCCGGTTCAGCATCCGCTGCACACCAGGCGGGATGTGTCGCGAGATCGTCCCGGGACCGGGCGGCGCCAGACCGGCGGCCCGATAGAGCAGCTCCGTCTCGGTGCGGTCGAGCTGGAGCGCGCGGGCCAGGGAGGCGACGACCTGCGCCGACGGCGTCAGCCACCGACCCTGCTCCAACCGGATGACGTAGTCGGCGCTCACACCGGCTATCTGCGCCACCTCCTCGCGGCGCAGCCCCTTGGTGCGGCGACGCCCGTACGACGGCAGCCCCACATCCGACGGAAGCCGCCGCTCACGCCACGCACGGATCAGCCCGCCGAGCGAGTGGACCTCTGTCGACACATCCGCATGGTACTGAGCACGGCAATCCGCTGCGTGACAGAGAAGGTTCTTGCCTGGTTACCGCCCGTGCCGGGCGCGAGGCTGGTGTCGTACCTGGGGCGGGCGAGCTGAGCCATCCGGGCTGAAGAGCCGACCGCCCCAGCGGACCACAAGCCAAAGTCAACGAGAAGGAGCAGTCATGACGTACGTCAAGGGAATCGAGCACATCGGGGTCATCGTGGACGACCTCGAAGCGGTCGCGCAGTTCTTCGTCGACCTCGGCCTCAAGCGTGAGGCAGAAGCGAGGTCAATCCAGGGCGAATGGGTTGACAACGTTACCGGTCTGCGCGGAGCCCGTTCCGACGTCGCCTTCGTCCGCACCGTCGACGGCACCGGCACGCTCGAGCTGGTCAAGTTCCACGCGCCTGCCGCCGAGCAGGGCCCAGAGGAGTCGGCGGCCAATCGTTTGGGCATCCGGCACATCGCCTTCCGAGTCGAGGACCTGGACGGACTGCTCGCGACCCTGCGGGGCAAGGGCATCCCCACCATCGGTGGAGTCGCGGACTACGGTCCGTTCTTCCGGCTCTGCTACGTCCGCGGCCCCGAGGGGCTCATCGTCGAACTCGCCGAACGAACGGGCCCCGCTGAGACCCTCCTCGCCACGCTCCAGGGCTGACCCAGGACGGATCCAACCGCAGCAACAGAAGCTGGAATGGCTGGACGGGAGTACCTTCTCCGGGTCAGAGAAGCCGTGTCAGTGCGTCCGCGGAACGACTACCCGGCTCAGCGTGGTAGACGATGATCGTTTGATCGGCGTCGCCGCCGATGACGAGGGTTTGGCGACGCAGGGTGAGCGGGCCGACCTCGGGGTGGTGGAACCGCTTGATCTCGTCACGGGTCGGGCGTACGTCGTGCCGGGCCAACAGTCCGCGAAAGTCCGCGTCGGAGCGCAACTCGGCGACGAGAGCGGCGGTTCTGCGATCGCGGGGATCAGCTGTGGCCCGCAGGGCCGCGACCGTCTGCTCCGCGATCTGCGGCCAGTCGGGGAACAACACGCGGGCGGCGGGGTCGAGGAACATGTCGCGAACCAGGTTGCGGCCGGGGTGGTACATCGGTGCGAGCATCATGGCCGCTTTGTTGGCCATGAGCACGTCGAACCGGCGGTCCCGGACGTACGCCGGCGTGCCGCCCCAGGCATCGAGGAGGTGCTGCACTTCGGCGTGCCCGCCACCCGCGCGTGGCCCGACCGGGCTTGGTTCGGCCAGCGCGCGCAGGTACGCGACAGCATCGGAATCGAGACCCAGCGCGTTCGCCAACGCGTCGAGAACCTGCCGGGACGGGTGCCGATCGACGCCCTGTTCCAGCCGGGTCAGGTACTGCACAGAGACACCCGCCAGCCTGGCCAGCTCATCGCGGCGCAGTCCGGCGACCCGGCGCCGCCCGTACGCTGAGATGCCGACGTCGCCGGGCCGCACCCTTGCCCGCCGCGCCTGGAGGAACTCGCCCAGAAGGTTGTGGCCGTTCATATCGGTCCAACGTATCCCTGTCAGGGTGCTGGCTGCGCGTCGCCCACCAGAGCAGGGTCGAAGCCATGAAGAGATGGTTCATCACCGGGGCGTCGCGCGGGTTCGGGCGCATCTGGGCGGCGGCGGCCCTGGAACGAGGCGACCGCGTCGCCGCGACCGCACGCCGCCCCGACACGCTCCGTGAACTCGCCGAAACGTACCCCGGCCGCCTCCTGCCTCTCACCGTCGACGTGACCAACCGCACCCAGGTGTTCGCCGCGGTGACTCACGCCGCGGAGACGTTCGGCGGTCTCGATGTCGTCGTCAACAACGCCGGCTACGGCTTGTTCGGCATGCTCGAAGAGACCACCGAGCGGCAGGCCCGCGCCCAGATCGAGACCAACCTGCTCGGCCCGCTGTGGGTTACCCAGGCCGCCCTGCCAATCATGCGGGCGCAGGGCCACGGACACCTCGTACAGATTTCCAGCATCGGCGGCGTCGCCGCCTTCCCGACGCTCGGCCTCTACAACGCCTCGAAATGGGGGCTGGAAGGGATGAGCGAGGCACTCGCCCAAGAGGTCGGCCCGCTCGGCATCAAGGTGACAATCGTCGAACCGGGACCGTACGGCACCGACTGGGCCGGCGAGTCGGCCGTGCACACCATCCCGATCGCGGCATACGAGCCGATCCGCGAGGCACGCCGCGCCGGCGCCACGGCACGCTCACCGCGCGACCCGTCCATCACCGCGAAGGTCATCCTCGACCTGGCCGACCTTCCCGAACCCCCGCTGCGGCTGTTTCTCGGCGACTACCCATACCCCATCGCCGAACGCGTCTACCAGGAACGGCTGGCGACCTGGCATCGCTGGCGGGACCTGGCCGAAGCCGCCTAAGGCCCCGGCGCGGCGCTGGTGCTGCCGCGATCAGGTATCGCGACCGATGCGGGTACCGATTACCCCAGTCATAGCGTCCTCTCGACGATCGATCAACCGTCACAGAGGAGATTCGTCATGAGCAACAGTCGCACCGCCGTGCTGCCGGCCAACCGCCGGTCGGTCGCCGTCGCTCTCTGGGTGGCGCAAGCCGTGCTTGCCCTCCAGCTCGCTGTCGGTGGGGTCCTCAAGCTGATCGGCGACGCCGCCATGGTCGACCTGTTCACCGACATCGGTTCCGGCCAGTGGTTCCGCTACGCGGTCGGCCTGGTCGAGTTGGCCGGCGCCGTCGGTCTGCTGATCCCCCGACTCTGCGGGCTCGCCGCGCTCGGCGTGAGCGCGCTGCTGGTCGGCGCGACGGTCACCAACGTCGCGATCGGCGTCGCACCGTGGCTCCCCCTCGTCCTGCTGCTGGTGGCGGCCATCGTCGCGTACGCACGCCGGTCCGAGATCCGGGGGCGGCGATGAGCACCGACCGGGACCAGGCCCTCCGGAGCTTGGACGTCCTCGTCGGCAGCTGGCGGGTGTCCGGAACGGACGGCGGTGGGCAGGGGCACGTCACCTACCGGTGGATGGCGGGCGGCCGCTTCCTGATCCAGGACGTCGACCTCGCCGACGACGGCAACACCGCCAGTAAAGGTGTCGAGTACATCGGTTTCGACACCGACACCGGCACGCTGCGGTCGCACTTCTTCGGCCGGTCCGGCGAGATCCTCGAGTACACGTACGAGGTGGCTGGTGACACCCTCACGATCTGGTTCGGTGACCGCACCTCGCCGGCCAAGTTCGAAGGGGTGTTCAACGCCGACTTCACCGTCAACATCGGCCGGTGGGTTTGGCCTGGCGGCGGGTACGCGTCGACGATGGTCAAGGTGTAGCGCGCGAAAACCGGTCCGCCAGGTCGGTGCGCCTGGTGACGCCGAGCTTGGGATAGGCGCGGTATAGATGGTAGCCGATGGTGCGGGGGCTGAGGAACAGCCGGGCGGCGATGTCGCGGTTGCTCAGCCCGGCCGCCGCCAGCAGCACCACCTGGCGTTCCTGCGGGGTCAGCCGGGCCAGCGGATCGCGGTCGTGCGGCCGGGCCACCGGCCGGTCGCCGAGCGCGGCCAGCTCGGAGCGGGCCCGGGCGGCCCATGCCTCGGCGCCCAGCGACTCGAAGCCGGACAGGGCGCGGGCCAGGTAGGTGTGCGCCTCGGTCCGCCGGCGCTGCCGGCGCAGCCACTCGCCGAAGAGCAGAGCGGTGCGGGCATGGTCGTACGGCCGGCCGGCTTCGGATATCAGCGCGAGGGCGGCGTCGTAGTGGGCTTCAGGTTCGCCGCCGGCCGCGCACAGGGCATCGCAGCGCCGCACCAGCGCTGCCGCGTGCGGCTGATCGGCGTGCTCCGCCCAGTCGCGCAGTGCGGGCAGGAACCGGGTCGCCCGCGCGGGATCCCCGCCGCGTACGGCCGCCTCGACCTGGTCAGGGATCGCTCGCAGCAGGAAGTCGTGTCGGGCCGGACCGGCGCAGACCGCCTCGAGATGCTGCGCTGCCGCGGCGAAGCGCCCACGGCCGAGGTCGAGCAGACCCAGCGCCCAGGTGGCGAGGGCGGCGTTGGTGGGATGCCGGGACGCGGCGTGCCGCATCCGGCCCGCCATGGCCTCGCACGCGACCGCGTCACCCGCGACCGCCGCCAACCAGGCCGGGATGGCGGAAAGGATGACGGCCTGCGTGTCCTGGCCGAGGTCGGTCGACACGTCGAGGGCCTCGGCCACGACAGTCTCAGCCTCTCGGAACCGGCCGCGCAGCACCAGCGATATCGCGAGCGGCTCCTGGGCGTACGGCAGCCAGCCCAACGCGCCCTGCCGGCGCGTATCGGCGGCAAGGGCCTCCAGCACCTCCGTGGCGGGCTCGTCGTCCGCGACGATCAGCGCGACGTACCCGGCGAGCACCCGTTCCACGAACCCGTTGACCTGACCGCGTCGCGCGGCGTCGACCAGCGCCCGCATGCCGGTGACGGCGTCCTTCGTGCGACCGTCGAGGAGAAGCCGCAGGCCGACCATCCCGTCGATCACGGGCCGCAGTGCGGAGCCGGGCTCGAGCGTCACGGCACCCAGCAGGTCCGCGGACTCGCGGATCAGATCGAGCGCGCCGGCGTCCTTGGCACACCCGACGGCGTCGGTGAGGATCGACACCGCCTGCGCCGGATGGGATGCGACGATGGGCGAGGCGCCCCGCACCATCAGCGCCGCCGCCGCGACCGGGGAGTCGCGCTCGTAAGCGACCTGCGCCTGGATCCACGCGGCCTGCGCCCGCGTCGACCGGTCGACAGCGAGATCGACGCCGGCCGCCGACAAACTGGCCGCCCGGTCGAGATAGCCGGCGTCGTACGCCGCCCGTGCCGCGCCGACCAGCCGCCGGGCCTTGCGGTCCGGGTCGCCGCTGAGGGCGGCCGCCCGCTCCAGCGCGGCCGCCACGGCCGCCGATCCGCCCCGCTGTGCGGCCCGCCGCGCGGCGCCTTCGAGATCGGCGGCCACCGCCTCGTCGGGTCCGGTCGTCGCGGCGGCCAGATGCCACGCGCGGCGGTCGGCGGACGCGGGGCCGTCCAGGGTCGCGGCCAACGCCTTGTGCGCGGCGACGAGCCAGCCGCGGGTCGCGCCCCGGTAGGCCGCGGACCGGACGAGCGGATGCCGGAAGCTCATCGAGTCGGCGGTCAGCTCGACCAGCCGGGCGCGCTCCGCCGGCTCCAGGTCGGTCGCGGACAGGCCGAGCCGTTCGCCCGCCCGCACCACCACGGTGAGGTCGGCCGTGTCGTCCGCGGCCGCCACCACCAGCAAACGCTGCGTCGCCTCTGGCAGATCGCCGATGCGGGACTGGAATGCCTCCTGCACCTGTCGGGTCACCGGCAGCGGCTCGACCGGCGTCGACAACGCACGCCCGCTGCCCTTCCAGTCGACGAGGGCGGCCGCGAACTCGAGGATCGCGAGTGGGTTGCCGCCCGCCTCGGCCACGATGCGGGCCCGCGTCGGCGGGGCCAGAACCTTTGCCCGCTCGTCGAGAAGCGAGCCGGCGCTGGCCCGGTCGAGCGGCGGCAACGCCAGCACGTCGAGGCTCAGGGACGCGAAGCGCCCCGCCTCCTCGCGTACCGCAAAGAGCACGGCCACCGGCTCGCGCCGTAGCCGCCGGGCCGCGAACAGCAACGCGTCCGCGGAGGCCTGGTCGAACCATTGCGCGTCGTCGACGATGCACAGCATCGGTCGATCGCCGGCCAGCTCGGACAGCAGCGACAGCGTGGCCGCGCCGACCAGGAACCGCTCCCCGCCGCCGGCCGCGGTCAGGCCCATAGCGCTCCGCAGCGCCGCCGCCTGTGGCACGGGAAGCGCGTCCACCCGGTCCAGGTAGGCGTGGAACAGCAGGTGCAGACCCGCGAACGGCACCTCGATCTCCGACTCGATGCCCACACCGCGCAGCACCGACATGTCCGTCGCCGTCGCGGCGACCCGGTTCAGGAGTGCCGACTTGCCGATCCCGGCCTCGCCGCGGACAACCAGGGCACCACCGCATCCGGCGCGGGCGTCGGCCAGCAGCCGCTCCAGCCGGGCCATTTCCTCCGCCCGCCCGAGGATCACAGGTGAACAGTAGCAATGGACATCGCAGCAGCGTTGTTTGTGGATGGTGGACGTGCCCGTCATCGGAGTCTCGCTGCCGTCGAGCCTTGGAAGATTCGGCGCACCATGACTCGGGGGTCACCTGCGACGGGAGTCCCGAGTCCGCAAAATCAGGCCGATGCGGTCATCCGTTCGCCGCGGATTCGGTACGAACGCCGGCGCGGCGGGCTTTGTCGCGGCCGCACGCCGCGACGACGGTGGAGCCCAGCCCGGTGCGTTGGTAGAGGACCCGCCGTCCGCTGCGCCAGCAGGTGACCAGTCCGCCTCGACGCAGGATCGCAAGGTGGGAGCTGACGGTGGGTGGGCTCAGGCCGATCGTGCGGGCAAGATCAGTCGTTGACCGGGGCAGACGGAGAGTGACCAGAATTTCGGCGCGGGTGCGGCCGAGGAGCGCGCCGAGCGCGTCATCATCCTCCTCGGCGGTGGCGCTGTCGTCCTGCTGCCAGAGCGACCCGACGCCGCGGGCGGCGTATGTCAGGCTCGGATCACCGGCAAGGCCGAGCTCGATCCAGAGATGCGGCCAGATGAAAACGCACGGCACCAGCGTCAGACCGCCGCCATCGATTTCGCCCTCGGCGCGGCTGGCGATGCGGATCGCGTGCTCGTTCAGCTCGATCGACGGGTGCAGATCTTGCATGAGGTCCGCGATGCCACCCCGGGTCAGCCTGCCGACGCGGTAGGCGACATCGGCGTCAAGGCGCTGGGCGGCGAGGGCGGCTGGGCCGTCGAGTCCCCGCCGCTGACCGACCCCGCGGGTTACGCCTACCGGTTCACCGCGACGACCGGCGACGGGCGCGCGCAGACGACCGGCTGGTTCCGGGTCGCGCCGGCCGCGTGGACCGCGACGCCCGGCTTCGACGTCACGCTGACCGGCGGCGGCGACCACCTCGTCGACGGCTCGGTGGAGTGGCTGGTCAGCGCCGACGGCGTGCACCGCGCGCGGTTCGCGCTCGCCCTGCGCCCCGGCGACCACGTCGTCGGCTTCGGCGAGCGGTTCGACCACCTCGACCAGGCCGGACGGCGGCTCGACGCGGTGGTCTTCGAGCAGTACAAGGCGCAGGGCGCGCACGGCCGCACGTACCTGCCGATGCCCTTCGCCCATGTGGTCGGGGCGGACGGCAACGCCTGGGGCTTCCACGTGCGGACGAGCCGGCGCACCTGGTACGACGTCGGCGCCGACAGGCTCGTCGTGGAGGTGGCCCTCGGCGGCACCGCGGCCGAGAGCGTCGACCTCGGCGTCTACGCCGGCACCCCGACCCAGGTGCTCGGCGCGTTCCTCGACGAGGCGGGCCGGGCCGAGGAGCTGCCCGCGTGGGTGTTCCGGCTCTGGGCGTCGGGCAACGAGTGGAACACGCAGCGGATCGTGCTGGACCGGATGGACCGGCACCGCGATCTCGACATCCCGGTCGGCGCCGTCGTCATCGAGGCGTGGAGCGACGAGGAAGGCATCATGATCCCGCGGGACGCCGCGTACGCGCCGCGCGCCGACGGGTCGCCGTTCAAGGACGCCGACTTCACCTACCCGGCCGACGGCGCGTGGCCCGACCCGGCCGGAATGGTGAGGGAGCTGCACGACCGCGACATCAAGGTGCTGCTCTGGCAGATCCCGTTGCTGAAGACCGCGGAGTCCGAGCCGGGGCTGCACGCGCAGGTGCTCGCCGAGGGTGCCGCCATGGTCGACGGCGGGCACGCGGTGCGGGAGGCGGACGGCTCGCCGTACCTCAACCGCGGCTGGTGGTTCCCGAAGTCGCTGCTGCCGGACCTGTCGGTGCCCGCGACCCGGGAATGGTGGACCGCGAAGCGCGCGTACCTGGTCCGCGACTGGGACGTCGACGGTTTCAAGACCGACGGCGGCGAGCACGCGTGGGGACACGACCTGCGGTACGGCGACGGCAGCCGCGGCGACGAGGGCAACAACCGGTACCCGGTGCACTACGCCCGGGCGTTCGGCGACCTGCTCCGCGCGCACGGCAAGGCGCCGGTCACGTTCTCCCGCAGCGGGTTCACCGGCTCGCAGGCGCACGGCGTGTTCTGGGCCGGCGACGAGGACTCGACGTGGGAGGCGTTCCGCAACTCGGTGACCGCGGGGCTGACCGCGGCCGCCTGCGGCATCGTCTACTGGGGCTGGGACCTCGCCGGCTTCTCCGGGCCCGTGCCCGACGCCGAGCTCTACCTGCGTGCCGCCGCGGCGGCCACGTTCATGCCGATCATGCAGTACCACTCGGAGTTCAACCACCACCGGCTTCCGCTGCGGGACCGCACGCCCTGGCACGTCGCGGAGACCTCGGGCGACGACCGGGTCGTGCCGGTCTTCCGGCGGTACGCGCACCTGCGCGAACGCCTGGTCGACTACCTGGCGCGGGAGGCGGCCGCGACGATCGCCACCGACCGGCCCCTGATGCGCCCGCTCTTCTTCGACACGCCCGCGGACCCGCTGGTGTGGACCCGGCCGCGGCAGTGGCTGCTCGGCGCCGACCTGCTCGTCCACCCGGTCACCTCGCCGGGCGCGACCGACTGGTCCACCTACCTGCCGGCCGGCGACTGGGTCGACGTGTGGACCGGTTCGGCGTGCACCGGCGGCGCGGAACACCGGCGGGAGACCCCGATCGAGCTGATCCCGGTCTATTGCCGAGCGTCGGCCTGGCCCGGTCTCGCCGACGTCTTCTAGACGTGCGCTAGATCACCCGTCGAGACAGGACGCGAGTCCGGCTATTACAGTGCCCTTCGCGGTTAGGGCAGGCTTAGCTAAGGACTCGGGTGCGTCGACGTTTGGTGCTGCTGGCGGGGGCGGCTGTGCTCGTCCTGGCCGTGCTGGCCAGCCTCGCGGTGGGCAGCAACCCGCTGACCCCGGCGCAGGTCTGGCACGGGCTGCTGAGCAACGACGGCGGCACGGCGGCCAGCATCGTCCGGGAGCTGCGGGTGCCGCGCACGCTGCTCGGCCTCACCGTCGGCGCCGCGCTCGCCGCCGCCGGCGTGCTGCTGCAGGCACTGACCCGCAACCCGCTCGCCGAGCCACGGATCCTCGGTATCAGCGCCGGCGCCTCGCTCGGTGTCGTCGTGGCCATCACCCTGTTCGGCATCGGCTCGCTGGCCGGCTACGTCTGGTTCGGCATCCTCGGCGCTCTCGGCGCGGGCCTGCTGGTCTTCGGCGTCGCCGCGCGCACCCGCGACGGCGCCTCCCCGGTCACCCTGGCCCTGGTCGGCGCCGCGCTGGACGCCAGCCTCGGCGCGATCACCGCGGGCCTGCTCAGCGCCGACACCCGTACCTTCGAGGAGTTCCGGTTCTGGGTGGTCGGCGGGCTGACCGGCCGCGACTCGACGGTGGCCCTGCAGGTGCTGCCGTTCCTGCTGACCGGCCTCGTGCTCGCCGCGGTGGTGGCGCGCGGGCTCGACTCGCTCGCCCTCGGTGACGACGTCGCCCGTGGCCTGGGCACCCGGGTCGGGCTGACCAGGCTCGGCGGTGGCCTCGCGGCGGTGCTGCTGACCGGCGCCGGCGTCGCGGCGGCCGGGCCGATCGCGTTCGTCGGGCTGGCCGTGCCGCACCTGGCCCGCTACCTCGTCGGCACCGACCAGCGGTGGGTGCTCGCCACGTCGGTGCTGCTGGGCCCGACCCTGCTGCTGGCCGCCGACGTGATCGGCCGCGTCGTCGCGCTGCCGGGCGAGGTGTCCGCGGGCATCGTCACGGCCCTGATCGGCGCACCCCTGCTCGCCGTACTGGTCAACCGGGCCAAGGTGGTGTCGGCATGACCGTCGTCCGCGCCGGGAACGCCTCGTTCCTCGTCAAGCGCCGGGCCGTCGCCGTCTCGCTCGTGCTGCTGGCACTGCTCGTCGTCGCGCTGCTGCTCGCCGTCTCGCTGGGCAGGCCCTACGTCGCGCCAGGTGACGTGCTGCGGTCGCTGTCCGGCGCGGGGACGCCGTACGACGTCGTGGTGCAACGGCTCCGGCTCCCCCGCGCCGTGCTCGCGGTCGCCGTCGGCGTGCTGTTCGGCGTGGCCGGCGCGCTGATCCAGAGCGTCGCCCGCAACTCCCTGGCCAGCCCCGACATCATCGGCATCACCCAGGGCGCCGGCCTGGCCGCGACGATCGCCCTGACCAGCGGTGCGGCGGCCGCGGTGATCGCGCCCTCGGCTCTGGCCGGCGGCCTGCTCGCCGCCGCCGCGGTGCTCGCCCTCGGCGCCCGCCACGGCCTGGCCGCGAAACGGTTCGTGCTCGCCGGGGTCGCGGTCGCGATCGCGCTGCGGGCGCTCACCGAGATCGTCATGCTCACCGCGGAGCCGATCGACGGCCAGCGCGCGCACATCTGGCTCGTCGGCACACTGGCCGGCCGCGGCTGGACGGAGACCGCCTGGCTGACCGGCACCCTCGTCGTGCTGCTGCCCGTGCTGTTCTGGGCGGGCTGGGCGCTGCGCACCAGCTCGTTCGACGACGACACCGCGCGCGGGCTCGGCACCCGGCCCGTGGCGCGGCGGGTCGGCCTGGCCGCCGCCGGCGTGCTGCTCGCCGCGATGGTGACGGCCCAGGTCGGCGCCGTCGACTTCGTCGCGCTGGTCGCACCGCAGGTGGCCCGGCGGCTGGTCCGCGCCGAGCGCCCGCCGCTGGTGGCGGCCGGGCTCACCGGCGCGCTGCTCGTCGTGCTCGCCGACCTGGTCGGCCGGCTGCTGTTCGCACCGACACAACTGCCGGCGGGCGTGGTCACGGCCGCGATCGGCGGCCCGTACCTGCTGTTCCTGCTCGTCCGGAGGAAGTCGTGAAGCTGACCGCCCAGGACCTCGCCGCGGGCTACCAGGACCGCGCGGTCTTGCGCGGGCTCGACGTGGAGCTGCCGGACGGCGCGTTCACCGTGATCGTCGGCCCGAACGCCTGCGGCAAGTCCACACTGCTGCGTACGCTCGCCCGCCTGCTGCCCGCCCGGGCCGGCACCGTGCTGCTGGACGGCACCGACATCACCTCCCTGCCCACCCGCGAGGTGGCCCGCCGGCTCGGCGTGCTGCCGCAGAGCCCGCTCGTGCCCGAGGGCGTCACCGTCGAGGACCTCGTCGGCCGCGGCCGCCAGCCGCACCAGCGCTGGTGGCAGCAGTGGTCGGAGCGGGACACGGCCGCCGTCCGCGAGGCGATGACCCAGGCCGGCGTCGCGGAGCTGGCCGACCGGCCCGTCGACCAGCTCTCCGGCGGCCAGCGCCAGCGGGTCTGGATCGCCATGGCGCTCGCGCAGCAGACCGGCACGCTGCTGCTCGACGAGCCGACCACGTTCCTCGACCTCGCGCACCAGGTCGAGGTGCTCAACCTGCTGGGCCGGATGCGCGACGGCGGCCGCACCGTCGTCGCGGTCCTGCACGACCTCAACCAGGCCGCCCGCCACGCGGACCACCTCGTCGCGATGCGCGACGGCACCGTGGTCGCGGCCGGGCCACCCCGCGAGGTGGTCACCGCCGACCTGGTCCGCGACGTCTTCGGGCTCGACTGCGTGGTCGTGCCCTGCCCCGTGAGCGACGCACCGCTCGTCCTGCACACCTGATCGAAGGAAAGTCTGATGCGTAGAACCGCAACCCTGCTCGCCGGCCTGGCGCTGGCCGCCGCGGCGCTGACCGCCTGCTCCAGCGACCCGGTGGCGCCGGCCGCCGACGACGCCGGCACGCAGCAGATCACCCACGCGATGGGCACGAGCACGGTCCCGCTGCACCCGAAGAAGGTCGTCGTCCTCGACACGGACAAGATCGACACCGCGATCAGCCTCGGCATCACGCCCATCGGCGCGACGCAGCTGCCGGAGTACGACAAGCCACCGGCGTACCTCGGCGACCTGTCCGCCATGAAGGACGTCGGCGAGATCTCCGAGCCCGACCTGGAGGCGATCGCCGCCCTGCAGCCGGACCTGATCCTCGGCAGCAAGTTCCGCCAGGAGAAGTTCTACGACGAGCTGTCCGCGATCGCGCCGACCGTGTTCACGGACCGGGTCGGCATCACCTGGAAGGACAACTTCCTCCTCGACGGCAAGGCGCTCGGCCAGGAGCAGAAGGCCAAGGACCTGCTCGCCGGCTACGAGAAGCGGGCCAAGGAGCTGGGCGCGAAGATCCCGGACGCGGCGTCGCTCAAGGTGTCGGTCGTGCGGTTCATGCCGGCCGAGATCCGGGTGTACGGCCCGGACGGCTTCTCCGGCATCGTCCTCGGCGACGTCGGCCTGGGCCGCCCCGAGCGGCAGCTGCTGAAGGACAAGGACGACAAGCGGTTCGACAAGATCAGCCCGGAGCGCATCGCCGACCTCGACGGTGACGTCATGTTCGTGACCGCGCAGGGCCCCACCGCGCAGGCGCAGCAGAAGAAGGTCACCGACGGCCGGCTCTGGAAGGACCTGGGCGCGGTCAAGGCCGGCAAGGCCTGGGACGTGGACCCGGAGACCTGGATGACCGGCATCGGCGTGACCGCCGCCGACAAGATCCTGGACGACCTGGAGAGCCACCTGGCCGGCTGACCGTTCGCAGGCGCGCGGGTGAACCCCCGCGCGCCTGCGTCGTTCAGCGGCGCCCGCCGAACTCCCACTCGTGCACCTCGACGGCGGCGTACCGGTCCGCGGTGAGGACGGCGCGGGCCGTGGCCGCGTCGGGCGCCCGCACCAGGGCCGCCGTGCCGAGCCAGGCGACACCGTCGTCGGAGAGCAGCGGCCCGTACGCGATGAGATCGTCGCCGGGCGGCGGGGTGACGTCGACGGGCTCCCCCGCGCCGAGCCCCAGCACCAGCCAGCGGTTGCCGCCCGCGCGCCCGCCGGGGAACTCCCACATGGTGCGGCCCAGGGTGTTGCGCCACCGGCGGATCAGCACGTCGCGGTACGCGCCGGCCTGGTAGTTGGGCTCGTCGAAGGCGAACGCCCGGGCGGCGGCGGGGTCGGGCAGGTCGACGATGTGCACGCTGCCGGTGAGCACGTCGCCGTCGAACGTCGGCCCGCGGGCGACCAGCTCCCGCTCGAATCCGTCCATGTAGGACCAGTGTGCCTCGGTCAGCGCCTGGCGCAGGGCCAGCGAGCCGGGCCGGTCGCGGTGGTAACACAGGAACTCCACGGCCGTGACGCTATCTCGCGGCGGCGCGGGTGCGCTGGGTCAGCACGACGCAGGCCAGCACGACCAGGGCCGCGAGGATCGCCGACGGCGTGACGGTCTCGCCGAGCAGCAGGGCCGACCAGACCAGCGTGATCACCGGCTGGGCGAGCTGGATCTGGCCGACGCGGGCGATGCCACCCCGGGCCAGGCCCGCGTACCAGGCGAAGAACCCCAGGAACATGGACACCACGGCCAGGTAGGCGAACGACACCCACGCGTGGCCGTCCGCCCGCGGTGGGTCCGCGACCGCCGCGGCCAGCGTGACCGGCACGGTGACGGGCAGCGCCACCAGCAGCGCCCAGCAGATCGTGCGGGCACCGCCCAGCTCGCGGGCCAGCACGCCGCCCTCGGCGTACCCGAGCCCGCAGAGCACGACCGCGATCAGCAGGTAGAGGTCGGCCCACGAGAGCGCGCCGCGGACGGCCCCGCTGGCCCCCAGGAACGTGAGCACCGCGAGCAGTCCGCCGCCGGCCGCGACCCAGAACAGCCGCGGCGGGCGCTCGCCGGCCCGGAGCACCGCGAACACGGCGGTCATCGCGGGCAGCAGGGCGATGACCACGGCGCCGTGCGCGGAGGTCTGCGTGGTCAGGGCGAGAGAGCTGAACAGCGGGAAGCCGACGACGACGCCGAGCGCGACCACCGCGAGCCGCCGCCACTGGTCGCGGGTCGGCCGGGGTGCCCGGGTGGCCCGCAGGTAGACCCAGGCGAGCAGCGCCGCGCCGACGGCCCGGCCGAACGCGACGAACCACGGGTCGAGCTCCTGCACGGCGACCCGGGTGGTCGGCAGCGACATGCTGAACGCCAGGACGCCGAGGGCGCCGAGGACGAAGCCCGCCGCGTCGACCGTTACCGGCCGGACCGCAGTAGCGCTACTCTGTTCACTCATGAATGACGGTAACGCAGCCGGCCGCGTTATCCAAGATCTCCGGACCCTGGTCGCGGCCGCGGAGCCCGGGACCCGCCTGCCGTCGGTGCGCGAGCTGACCGCCCGGCACCAGGCCTCCCCCGTCACCGTCGCCGAGGCGGTCCGGCAGCTCGTGGCCCAGGGCGCGATCGAGACGCGGCCCGGCAAGGGGACCTTCGTGGCCGCGGCCGGGCGCGAACCGGTGCGGGCGCCGGACCTGTCGTGGCAGACCGTCGCGCTCGGCCCGCGCCGGCCGGGCGAGGCCGAGATGCAGGCGCTACTGGCGTTACCGCCGGCGGGCGCGATCCCGCTCTCGGGCGGCTACCTGGACCCGGAGCTGCAGCCGGTCGCGGCGCTCGGCAGCGCGCTCGCCCGGGCCGCGCGGCAGCCCGCGGCGTGGCAGCGCGGGCCGGCCGAGGGCCATCCGGACCTGCGCGCCTGGTTCGCCCGCGAGGCCGGCACCGGCCTGCGCGCCGACGACCTGGTGATCTGCCCCGGCGGGCAGGCGGCGCTGTCGACGGCCCTGCGCGCGCTGAGCTCGCCGGGCGACACGGTGCTCGTCGAGTCGCCGACCTACCTGGGCGCCCTGGCCGCCGCCGACGCGGCCGGCCTGCGGGTCGTGCCGGTGCCCGTCGACGGTGACGGGGTCCGCCCCGACCAGCTCGCCGCCGCGTTCGCCCGCACCGGCGCGCGGCTGTTCTACTGCCAGCCGCTCTACGCCAACCCGCACGGCGCGACGCTGGCGGCGGAACGGCGCACGGCGGTCGCCGCGGCCGTGCACGACGCGGGAGCGTTCCTGATCGAGGACGACTTCGCCCGTGACCTCGCGATCGACGGCTCTCCCCCGCCACCGCTGGCGGCCGACGACCCGGACGGGCACGTCGTCTACCTCCGCTCGCTGACCAAGCCGGCCTCGCCCGGGCTGAGGTTGGCGCGAATCGGCGTCAGGCTCCCGATCGTCAGCGTTGCGCCGTCCGCCGTTTTCACGGTGCCGTCGACGAAGGTCCGCTTCCCC